>JAZDOF010000796.1:0-6226 GCA_043799015.1 Pseudomonadota bacterium
TCCATCAAAGGTTCAAGACTAAAACGGCAGTCAAACGGGTTATCCAGCAGCATCGGTTCCATGAAGCCCCTCCCGAGACGCTTGTCCTATGTTAAGCGAAAAGTTAGGAATATACCACGAAGGCACGAAGACACGAAACCATTCAGTCTCGTGGGGCAGGCTTTCCAGCCTGCCGAGGCTTTATACAACAATATCCGCAGGCTAGAAAGCCTACGCCACGTTGAGATCGGATTTTCCCGCTCATAACTGAATGGTTACCGAAGACACAAAGGGAATCCATTTTTGCCGGCGTAATATCAAAAGGGCGGGCTTTGGACTACTCTATGCCTTGGTGATTTCACGGTTTGATTTCCATAGGTCGGTAAAGGGCCGCACCGAACGATTACCGAATCGGTTCGGCCGGAGGCCCGGTTCCACGCCCGTGAATGAACGGGAACCGGGCCATCGTACCTTATCGTTTGCCGGAGCCCGGCGGCGTTTTGCGCCAGCGTGCCATCTTTTCCATATACAACAGGGTGTTCAGGTCCGCACCGCGTATGTAACGCTCAAATGCAGACAGCGCACGCCTGATCTCTTCGAGTCCTCTGGAGCCGAGCCGGAGCCGCCCGGCCACTCCGGGTTCGGCCTGCGACCCTTTCCGGAGCACGGCCAACGTGTCCGGCGACAGGCGAAACGACGGACGATCACCCGTATTGCATCGCCGGTGAATGCCGCCGCCGTGATCTACGGCGAACAGCACGTCGTCCCCGGGCACCAGCTTGGTCCCACATATGGGACAGATTTCAAAACCCGGTTGAAAGCCGAGAATTCCCAGCAGCCTTATCTCGTCGAAAAATAATGAAAGGGTATTGACGGTGGTGGATGAATCGAGTTCATCGAGAACGCGCCCCAAGAAATCAAACAGCCTTTCATCCGGAGGGCCGCCGGGCAGGAACGCGGACGCTATTTCGAGAAACAGCGACGCAGCCGCCGTCTTTTCCGGGCTGCTCCTAATATTAAGGAAGCCCTTGATCACGTGAGACTCGTCGATCCACACCAGATCGTCACGTCTGCGCAAACGCAGGACCACGTCCACTAACGAGAAAGGCTCCAAATGGCCGCCGAATCTTATGCGGCTCTTGCGTGAGTTCTTCGCTATACCCCTAATCCAGCCCAGGTCGCGGCTGAACAGCACGACGAGCTCGTCTGCCTCGCCACGCTCCTGCTTCTTGAGGATCAGCGACTTGAACGACGGCAAAGTTCCGGACCTAGTTCAGGGATTGAACCGCGCCGTAAATCTTATGCGCGTTCACCCAGTCTTTTTGTGAATCAATGAAGGCCTTGACCTGCGCCGAGCCCGTTGCGGCCAATTCGTCCAATACTCTTAGAGCCTCCCCGGACATCACGGGATTGCGAACCATCACCATGGCACCGGCCTGCTTTATTACGCTCGCGGGGGCGGGTGCTCCCTTTAGCGCGTATATGGCCAGGGTGTTGATGCCCCAGGGCCTAAACAGAGGGTCGTCGCCTTGGGCCGCAACGATGGCGGCCTTTAGGGAGGCGTAATCTCCCATGTCGTCCAGACATGTTACCGCGGTCTGAAGGATATCCAGTCTCCGGGCTGCAACCCGCGAGAACTCGTCCAATTTTTGGGTCTTGCCCTTGCCGGACTTCTTGATGAGACGAGCCAGTTCCTGGGCCCCTTGCCGCTCCAACGTCCATCCCCAAACCAAGAATTGGACGCCGCCCTTCTCTTCCAGCAACTGCCGCCCCAACGATATGATCCTTTTGTAAGCGGTTTCCGACTGTTTCACCGTGGCCGAGCCGTAGCCCTCCTTGGCCCGTGCCCGCGCGGCCGCTGCTTGGGCATAATAGGAAAGCATGTCCCAGGGCATTGGTTCACGTTGATCCTTCTTACCGGTTTTGAAATCCGCGTAATAGGCCTTGAGAAAGCCCCCGTGCCTGTATGACGCGGCCTTTAAAAAATCGTCTACGCCGGGAGCATTGGGATCCACGCCTTTGCGGCCGCGTTCCTGCGGAAACCCTTTAGCCAGTTTTAGATACAGTTCCGAAGCGTTACCATCCGTGATAGGGGCTGAAAGGTCTTCATCTTCCTCGCTTCGCAGGCCCAGCCGTTTCAGCGCTTCGGTCGCGGTAAGAAAACGGATCGAGACTTCTTCTTGCTTTTGGGCGGGATACGGATCATAGGAGGTGACTTCGTACCTTATGGATAGGGGACGCTCCAATAACCAAGCCTTGTCTTCCAGCACCCACAACAGGGTCATCTCCAGCGTGGGTTGACCTTCGTATGAGGGAGAAAACGGTGGTGAGCTAAAAGAAGCCGTTACCTTCACCCTCTTTGTCTCGTTGTCTTCCGAGGTCATTTTCTCGTCGATTCCAAATTTCAACAGCTTCTGGGAACCGCTCCGCAAACGCTTCAGAAAAGCATCCACTTCCTCGACCTTTATGGATTTGTCCGATACCACGTCCGGGTGCATTAGTGTGAGGATCCCTTGGGCGTTACCTTCGTTGAACAACTTCACGAATATGCGCATGGCTTCGTCGGGAGACTGGGCCGAAGAGAAATACGAAAGGATCCCAATGACGCCGATTGCGGCGAATGACCCGAACGAGGCCGTCCTTATTGGAGGGAACATGGTGAACACCCCTGTGACATGGACATTGGCCGATTCCGCACACGGCCGACTTATTCAGGCACTACACCAGGCCTTCTTTTTCCAACCCTCTAACGAACGGAATAGTGATGCGCCTCTTGAAGCGCAGCGACTCCAGGTCGAGGATTTCCACTATGTGAGCCAACTGTTTCACGTTGCGTCCCTTCCTGGTGACCAGGTAGTTGCGGACGTCCGGTGAGAGACTGATGTTCCTGTCTCTAGCCATCTTATCCAGGATTAGGAACCTGGCCTCGTCCTCGGGGGCGTCCAAGCGAAACACGAGGCCCCCTCGAATACGGGAGAGCAAATGAGGATTTGCGGAGAACAGTGTCTCGGGCCCTTGGATCGAAGCCGTCATCAGCGGTCTGCCCAGCCTTACCAGTTTGTTGGAAAGGCTC
Source organism: Pseudomonadota bacterium (assembly GCA_043799015.1). Taxonomy (GTDB): domain Bacteria; phylum Desulfobacterota; class Desulfomonilia; order Desulfomonilales; family Desulfomonilaceae; genus JAZDOF01. Next base: position 3,053 of record JAZDOF010000796.1, read on the forward strand.
CACAAATGGGGTTCATCTTCCGGCCTCAACAGATGAATATCGTCTACGATTACCCCAGCTATGCCGCGCAGACCATCAACCGACTCGGATACGAGACGCTCGAGCCGATCGAAGCCGTCCCTGCCTGGGGGGACCGTGTATTCAACCTTGCCTTGATCCGAGACCGCCGCGGAATCAATCAGCGTTCCTACGGCTTTTAGAATGTGCGTCTTTCCCGTACCGGATTCGCCGAAGAGGAAAAGCTGGGAAGGGCATGGGCCGGGCCCGCCGTACATGGACCGCAAGACTCGCTGGGCTTCTTCTATCCCGGGATGGACCACGAGGCTGCCGAACGTGAGATGCTCCGGTGTACTGAGAGGTAAAGTAAGCTGAATCATGGCCTCGATTTTACGACGCAACATCCGGAAGGACAAGAGGCGGGCCCGTTAATGGTAACGCGTTCATCGAACAAATCGGTCATTTCACGGCATAAAACTCTTGACAGGCTTCGGAGGGTTGATTAAGTAGAAACTGGCCTCGAATAAAGCATCCCCACCCAGGAGTTCCACCCGAAAGGAACAATCAGTTATACGGATAGGGGCTGAAGAATAGAGCTTCCCGGTACTCATGTTCTCCCCGTGAGAGCGAAACGCGGCCGCTCGTCACTTCCAGGCGCCCTTGCATCCTAACACACCACGGGGCATGATCAGGAGATCACATGGACGTTGCAGACTTGAAAGAAAAGAGAGTCGCCGAGCTTCTGGCTATAGCCAATGCTCTGGATGTCGAGGGCGCGAGCAGTATGAGGAAGCAGGAGCTGATCTTCGCAATCTTGCAGGCCCAGCAGGATGCGCAGACCGAAGCACCCATACGTGGAGAAGGTGTCCTTGAATGTCTTCCCGATGGGTTCGGGTTCCTAAGGGCCCCCGACTACAATTACCTCCCCGGACCTGACGATATATACGTCTCCCCCAGCCAAATTCGGCGCTTCAATATGCGGACCGGCGACACCATAAGCGGTTACATAAGGCCGCCTAAGGACACGGAGAGGTATTTCGCGCTCCTAAAAGTCGAGAAGGTCAATGGCGAGGACCCGGACCGAACCAGAGACAAGGTGCTCTTCGACAACCTTACTCCTCTGTATCCCGAAGAAAGAATCCGTCTGGAAATCGGGCCCACCAGCTACTCCATGCGGGTCATGGATCTGCTGACCCCCATCGGAAAAGGACAGCGCGGTCTTATCGTATCGCCTCCAAAGGCCGGAAAGACGGTGCTTCTCCAGCAAATAGCCAACAGCATAACCGTTAATCATCCGGATGCATTCCTCATCGTCCTTCTCATCGACGAACGACCGGAAGAGGTTACGGACATGCAACGGTCCGTCGACGGAGAAGTCATTTCCTCCACATTCGACGAACCGGCCCAACGGCACGTTCAAGTGGCCGACATGGTCATCGAGAAGGCCAAGAGGCTCGTGGAGCACAAGAGGGACGTGGTGATTCTGCTCGATAGCATCACTCGTCTGGCCAGGGCGCATAACACAGTTGTCCCCGCCAGCGGCAAGATCCTTTCCGGCGGTGTCGACTCCAACGCTCTACATAGACCCAAGCGGTTTTTCGGATCAGCGAGAAACATAGAGGAAGGCGGTAGCCTCACCATCATCGCCACGGCGCTAATCGACACGGGAAGCAAGATGGACGAGGTTATCTACGAAGAGTTCAAAGGAACGGGCAACATGGAAATACATCTCGACAGGAGACTCCTCGAAAGACGTATCTTCCCCTGCATCGACATCAACCGTTCCGGCACCCGAAAAGAAGAGTTGTTGGTGGAACCGCAAGACCTGCAACGTTCTTGGCTATTGCGAAAACTGCTTGCCGACATGAATTCCGTCGATGCCATGGAATTCCTGTTGGACAAAATCATACAAACCGACTCAAACCGGGAATTTCTGCAAATAATGAACAAATAGGCGCGATTGACGGCCCGGCCGCTCGGTCGGGCCGCATAGCGACCACGTGAATTAGACGTTGTAGGTTCTCAAAACCGCTTCCAGCACCGCTCCCCCAATAGCCCCCGACTTTTCCGAAATCCGTGCACAGTATGACGCTTCCCCCCGAGGGTCGATGTCCCCGATTTTCCAATCGGCGCATACGGACGTACCGGGCCTGATCAAGCCTCTCAAGACGCCGTCCAACCCAGCCGTTACAGGTTCGCCGGAAACATACCCCACCACCTGGCCCACCTCGACCGGAGTCCCTATGGACATTTCCGACAGAAATACGCCGTTTGCCGGGGCCCTGAGCACCCGCGACCTTGAATGACCGGATACGGGGCCGGGGACGCCCGTGTCGGGGGAAGCAAAACCGTCGGAAATCAGTCGCCCAAGGTCGTGTCCTCTATCGGTTTCCACCACGTAGTGAGCATCTTTGCCCGCGCAAAACCCGGGGCCCAAGGCTATTACCAAGGGCGCATCCTCTATTGTGGTACCAAGGTTCTTTTTCGCAAGTATTGCGTCGATCAGGACGTGGGGTTTCAGCATGTTGCGACATGAGGCTTCCGGATCGACCATTACCGGAATCACTCTTGAGTCCCAAAGCACCTCCGCGGAGTCCACTTTATCGATTCTCTCGGCCCTGATATCCTCTACGGTCCATCCACCCTCGTAAAGTGCCTCACAAAAACTGACCGTACGCCTAACAGCCAGGGGCTTTTCGACTTCCGTCATGATTATTCGAAAGAGGCCCGAACGGTGTAGCCGACAGGCGCACCCGGAGGCCATTTCGCCGGCCCCTCGAATGAGTATCTTGAGATCGCTGAGTCTCAACGGCCTAATATGTTTTTGATTCATGCAATTTGCCGCCTATGTGTCATGGCCTGAGTATTCATAACGAGACTATTTGGATGCAACAAAAGGGATCGTCCCTGTTGCGAAACCTCGCCGCATACTGCGATGATTTCGAGACCATCCCTTAAGTCCGTCACTCTTCCCCCGCTTCAGCGAGCCCCGCCCAGGGGAACGATCTTACCGCTTCTCACCTCCATCATTTGGAGGGACCGGTCCTTATCCAGTCCCACGTGGTCCGTGGGGCTCATGTTGAAAACGCCGGCAGTGCCGACCCAGCCGGAGGTTTCTTCTATGCCGTCTCGAATCATTTGTCTCGACCGGCCGATTTCCATGGACGGCTTAATACT
>JAZDOF010000807.1:0-2607 GCA_043799015.1 Pseudomonadota bacterium
CCAAGGCGACTAACTCCGAAACCTCTGATGGTTTCACTATGTTGCTGCAGCTTAGCGAGGATTTCTTCGCGGGTCATAATTCAACACTCTTTCGCACCGCTTGGGCCGGGTCAACCAGGGCTGCTGTCGACAGTGCCGAGGTAATCCAGGTTGGAGACTTCCGGCTCGCTCATCAACACATGGTTGAGGCGATCCTTCGCGTCACAAAAGGGCACTCTATGAATCAGCGCGCCGCACATGATTTCAACCCGAAACAACATTAATTCCGTGCAAACATCCGATGTGACGCGCCTCTTGATGCAACGCATCATAGGTGACCGGCAGTCGCTACTTCACCACCTTCAGCATGGCCTTGAACCGGTCCCCCTCCGCAACCTTGAGCAGCTCAAACAGTGCGGTCTCGACGCTGGTTACGCGAGCGCCGACGTCACGGCAGCGCTCCAGACCGACGGCCCGGTTTTCCGGCGTGCGAGAAGACACGGTATCAGCGACGACCTGCACGTCGAAGCCTTGAGCGCACAAATCGGCCACGGTTTGATAGACGCATACGTGGCACTCGATGCCTCCGATCAGAACTTGCTTGCAACCCAATTCGTCGAGTCGGGACACGAAGGGTTTTTCGCCGCAGCAACTAAAGCTGAGTTTTGTTATGGGTTTGGAGTCCGCGAGAAGGTCCTTCACCTCGGGGACCGTCGAGCCGAGGCCTTTGGGGTTCTGCTCGGTCCATACAATGGGAAGCCCCAGTACCTTGGCGCCTTGTACCATCTTTACCGTCGCGGCCAACAAGGCATCCTTTCCATGCATGGCGTTCAGAAGTTTCTCTTGCACGTCGATCAACACGAGAACGGTATTATCCCGTTGCAGCATAGGGACTCTCCTTTCATGGAGCGGTGTTCATCCATGCAGAGGCAAGCAGCGCAAGCCCCAGGATAGTCTGAGTGGACAGGTTGACCATAACGTTGGTTCCCAAAGCCGGAACAACCTCGTCTCCGTCCGTTCCGCCATTCCAGGCCCATTTCATCGGTTTCAAAGCCAATGGGAGCGTTAACAGCCCGGCAATACAGTACGCAGGGACGATGCCCGCTGCGCAAACGGCCGCGATCCACACGTACATGGCCGCCATGAGCAATGTGTAAATGCGCCCGCCCGTATTGGGGCCGAACAGAAGCAGTAGGTTCCTTCTTCCTCCCGTACGGTCCGCAGACATATCGGGGAATTCGTTGAGCAGCAGTAGATTGAACGTGAGTATACCGGCAGGCACCGCCGCTGCGGCCCCGATCACGGAGTATTGCCCGGTCTGGATGAAATCCGCTCCCAGGACCGGCAAGAACCCCAGCCCAAGTCCGGCGAACAATTCACCCAATGCATTCCGGGAAAGAAAGTCGGTATAGAGAATGACGGAAGCGCCGCCCACTATGAGAAGGGGCAGCAACTTCAGATTGGTAAGCCATAGGAAGACCAGGCCGACCCCCACGCCCACGCCCAAGGATAGTATTCCAACGGCAAGAGCTGCCGTGGGGGCTACTTTGCCTGCGATCAACATGCCGCTGCCGCCGCTGAACGGGGTGGGATACGTTTGGAAGTCTATTCCGGTGTGGTAGTCGGAGTACTCGTTGAGGACGTTTACGCCGATGTGAAGGACCGTGAGTCCCAGAAGCGCCAACAAAGCCCTTGTGAATGAGAACGACCCGAGCGATATCGCGACCGAACTCCCCAAGAAAATGAGTACCACTGAAAGAGAAAGGAACGGTGCCCTAATTTCTCGCAGCCAACAGGAAGCGCGATCCATTGTACCCTCCCGAAGCCTTCAATACGAGCACTGCCGACGAACCGGGACATCATATCGTTTCGTAACCGGGTTTACGTTTTGATTTCGCGGAATCAAACTAAAGGGCGACCGAGGCCGCCCATTCATAAACACTCAACAACCGAAGAACATCGAAAAAAATAGGTCTTCCTCGGCAGTCAACCAAGAAACAACGTAAAGGATAACGGAACACAAAAAGCTATGCCTGGGGCATCTTTGCCTCGATGGCTTCCCGGACGTCGTCGCTGAGTTTCAGTATGGATACCCCTCCGCACTGGCTGCACGTCTTGCCTCGTGGAGGGCCCTGGTCCTCCAGCAGCTTCTTAATCTTCAAGTAGTTCGTCTTGATGAGCGTCATTCCGCAGAAAGGACATTCCAGCAGGATACGCTCATCATGCAAAACTACGCCGACGGGTTTCATCTTTGGCTTGGATGTCATGTAATGATCCGCTCGAAAAGGTGCCCGAGGACACGGTACATAATCTACGGAGCCGCTCAGTCGTTGGCGGCGGTATGACCGGGCTGGGGTCCCAGTAGATTAAGCGGCGACTTGCCTTCGGACGGCTCCCCGGTGACGTAACCGAATTGCTCCGCTACTATCTCGGCCACCCCTTTGTAGAGGGTGCGCAGCGGGATCTCCGCCGGACAAGCCTCCGTGCATAGGTTGCAGTCGATACATCGCCCCGCCATATGCACAGCCCTGGTGAGGTGAAACATAGGGTTTTCGGGGGGGAGGTCACCCGTCTTGATTAGAGGGTCATGCTCGAGCGTGCAGACATTGCAGAAGCACACGGGGCAGA
>JAZDOF010000812.1:0-3844 GCA_043799015.1 Pseudomonadota bacterium
GGTCCTTTATCGTACGGCTCGAAAGCAGTACGCGTACCCCCGCGGGAGCGCCGGCTCGTCTAGGCCGTGGAGCGTCGGTTTTCTTCTGCTCTGATATTCATAAACACTGCTCTTGAACTGGTAATATGACCTGTGATAGCATCATACGCATCGATGTCGAGTCGGTGCCGGCTAAAAGCGTGCTACCCCGCGGCAGGGGCGGCCCGGACCAGAGTGCAGGATGAATACCGAACTCAAGAAGTCGTCAACGGCTTCTTCAGTCCCGGACCACCACATAAGCAACGCAATTCTGGCAAAATCAGCGGGATATTTCAATGCCTCGAGAGCTTCGGGCAATGGGGCCGGTTTTTTCTGCGAAAGGCCGCGGATTCATAGGTTTGATTCCATCACGCCGAGACGTCGGCGGCGGATCCGGCAGCCCCGATCTTGTGTTGACACCTGAATTTTGAGGAATTATAGTCTCACAAATGAAATCGAATCGGATATTTGCTGTAGGCGACATTCACGGCTGCTACGACAAGTTGGCGGCCATGATGAAGATTTTGCCCTGGCGCGGGGATAGCGGGGATCTTATCCTGTTCATAGGGGACTATATAGACCGCGGTCCCAAATCAAGGGACGTGATCGAATTCCTCGTAAGATTGCGGCAAAAGGGCGGGAACTTCATCTTCTTGAAGGGCAATCACGAGAAAATGCTTCTGGACTACTACGTGCAGCAAAAGGACCAAATGCTTTATGTTGCCAACGGTGGAGCCGAGACCATTGCGAGCTACGTGGAAGGGGGAATAGGGCGAAAAGCCTTCGTACTCCCCGAGAACCACTTGGAGTTTTTGTTGGGATTGGAGTTGTACTACGAAACCGACGATTATATATTCGTTCACGCCGGCCTGAGAGACGGCATACCTCTGGAAAAGCAGAGCGAAGAAGACATGCTGTGGATACGCGAGGAGTTCATCTATTCGTCCTACGATTGGAAAAGACGTGTGGTTTTCGGACACACGGCCTTGGAAACCCCCTTCGTCACCCCGGGTAAGATAGGTATAGATACCGGCGCGGTTTACGGCAACAAGCTCACTGCCGTCGAATTGCCCGTCATGAAGTTTTATCAAGTATGAAAGTCGGCACTGTTCGTGGGGACGGTCCGGCGCCGTTCATCCGACCGACAACCCCGTCCGGCGCGCTCTTCCGGACAGAACTCACCGTTTCAATCCAAGAGTGTCCACCACCCAGTCCTTGAGTGCGCGAGTGCATTGCACATCAAGTCTGAGCTTATGCCCCCCGCCTTCAATGACGACAAGTTTGCCCACCCCGGCAGGCGAACGTTCGGCGAGCATGCGCGCGTGGTCCACGGGAACCAACTCATCGCAGTCACCGTGTACGATCAAAAGGCTGTTCCCTTTGAAGCGGGAAATCCACTTAAGGGGCTCGGCCTTCACGAAGCCCTCATACCAACGGTCCGAATCCGCCGGAAAATCTCTGTCCCGGATTATGCCGCGTTGCCTGAAGTCCGCTATCACATCGGATGCCCGCCTGTCGAAGATCCTGAAGTGGGCCGGCGTTCCTGCCGTGGCTAAACCGTAAATTTTGGGGTTATCCGCGAAGGCCGTCAGGGCCGCGGCGCCGCCGGCCGAGTATCCGAGCACAAGCACACGGGTAGGGTCCACGAAGGGCGTGTTTACGACTTTGTCGAATACGACCTCCAAATCACGGCTCCACCCGCCCATGTCGAAGTTCCCTTCAGATTCTCCGCAACCTCTGAAATTGAAGATCACGGCAATGACGCCCAGATCGGTGAATTCCGCGGCAAGCCCCTCGTACCCGGGGTCGCTTTCGGATTTGCGGTTCGGCCCCCCCGGAATTCCGTGGCTGATAATCAAAACAGGATAGAGACGGGAGGGCTTTGCCGCGGGATAGAAGATGGAGCCCCGAATCCGTAGGCCGTCCGAGACTACCTCGAAGGGAGTTCGTAATCGCCGTTCGCGTGAATCAGGCAACACGGCTATTGATGCCGTTTCCTTGATTCGCAAAGCTTCCAGCAACTTACTGAAGAATTTTGTGAAGAGATTGCCTTCCACCGATGACCGTTCCCATCTTGGTAACGCCCTGGGGCGGTATTCCGGCGAAGCGCATGATAACCCGCGGGAATACTGTTATGTCTTCGTGGTGAACGCTTACTTTTCGTATTATGCGGCGCTTTCGAAAATAGAGCCCGATCGCCGGGCCGGCAATCGGGCGGGAACCACGTCAACGGTCAAAGGGGGCAATACGTTCACAATCGGGGATACACACGCCCACAAGAATTGCAGAGGAAGACCTTCTCTTTTGCGAACAGCAACATGAACAAGCCGATTCCGCCCAAGAAGGCGCCCAGCAACATGGATAGACCGGTTGAGTAGATCATGATGACTCTTGCGGCCGAGTAGCTCTCAAAGAAGGTCAATAGGAGCGCCCCCAGGGCTGCTGCCGCAAGCACCGCCCCGGCCAAACCGAGGACCTTCAGGCTGCTTGATCTGTCGTAGATATGGCGGATCGAAGGAGAAAGGGGTTCCTCGCATCCGGTGCAAGCGTTGGGTTCATGTTTCCCCTGGACGTGCGGCTGCTCCTCGGAAGAGTCGGGAAGGAAGGAGGCGGGGGACTGTGGAGCCTCACTCTCGAATCCGGACAAAGACGGAATATGGTCCTCATTTTCGTCCTTTTCGATCATCAGGTCCGCCTCCGGAAGAAACTCGGCGGCCAATGCCTCGTCCAGGGGTATCTCGATGGGGCCGTCAAATGCCATGTCGAATTCGTCGATGTTGGCCGTTTCGGTCCGCAAATCCTCCGGGTCGTTTGCCCAGGACGTCGCTTGCTCGCCCCCATGCTCTTCCATCGGCATCACTTCAATCACCGATCCTGCGAGGTCGGCCGGACTCAAAGGCTGTACGGAGGCCTCCATCGGCTCATCGGGTGCCGTTAGGGCTTTTGCCTTCGCTTTGGCCGGAACCGCCACGCCGGCAGCCGCAAGGAATTGAGGCACCGAGACCCCGCATTCGGGACACTCGTCGAATTCCATGTTCTGCGCAATCAAGCACGAAGGGCATACATGAGACTCCGCGGGTCCTGCCGGCGGATCCGCCGCCATAACGGCGACCACGGACTCTTCCGGTTCGTCCGCGTGGATGTCGCGCAAGGTTACGGAATCGCTCAACCCCTCATGGCGGTCCGTTTCGCGCTTCATGTATTCCTGCGCGGAAACACCGCAACTGGGACAAAGGTCGAACATATTCTCCTGAGCGGTGAGGCATGCAGGACCTATGAAACTGGGGCTCTCGTCCGTTTCAGCGGCGAGTTCCTCTTCCTGTCTCTGCATCTCGAAGCGCCGGCGAAAATCCTCGGGATTAAGGATTTGGCGATCCAAAAGCATCGTGTAGAATTTCTCCAGCCCCAGGGGCGAGAGATGGTATTTCCGCATGAGGTCCGCGTCGTTAATGTCCGAGCGGAAATCATCAAGAAAATCCTTGACTCGTATGCTTCTCTTTTCCTGGGTTGGCTGAACGGTGTTCATGGTCTTGGTACCTCTGGTGTAGGCTGGACACAATATATAGACCATGTAATCAAAAATAGCAAGAAGAATCAATTGGTAACTTGAATATATCATGTTTTTACAAGACTTATGTTTGTAACACTTTGTTTATTATGACATTTATGGTCATATCGGCCGCACGAGAGTGCCCCGCATCGCGCCCGCAACTCGGCCGAAGGAGGCTCCAGCGGACGCTCTCGGCCGGCCCGGGGCACGACGGACTTGGCGCTCCCGATCAGGCTGGAAAGCCGGACCGGACCCTGATAATGAAAAACCCGGGAT
>JAZDOF010000821.1:0-5551 GCA_043799015.1 Pseudomonadota bacterium
CCTGCCCCCCATCGCCGTTTCCCGACGAGATCGTTTTCCCGACTTGATTCGGCATTGGAACGATAGGGCCTCATTGATTCGGATGGGGGGCGCTCGGTTGCAGACATATGAAATATTTAGTAAAATAACTTTACTGTTGCAATAATCTCGGTTCGTATGCTAGAATCCTTCTCAATGGCCTACAGATACATGTTTTTTTGTCACGTTAGCTTGATCAGGACCCCAATAACGACGACCACGTAGGCCGCACCAGCCCGGCCGCGCGCCGTATTCCCAAGGGGTGGGCTTTCACCGCGAGGACCTGAACCAGACCGCAACGGCACGAGGGAAGTCTATTCCAAATGATTGGGAGAAGCGAAACGCCGGGATTGGGAGGCCTTTCAAGGCCGTTGTTTCCATCCGAAATTCAGGCCCCGCAAGGGGCGGTCGGTCGTTAGGCGACCTCGGAACGAAAAGGCTTCGACAACCAGCTCAAAAAGGTGGGAGACACCGTTTTTATGCCCGGAAGAAATAGCAGATCAACGACGCAGGCCCCGAGGACCCCCAAGACGGGACAATCCGGGGCCTTCTCGGGAAATAGCGATTACCCGGCCATTCTGTGTCTCGTGATCGGGGCGTTCACTTTACTGTCGCTCCTGTCTTTCAATCCCAAGGACCCCTCTTTCAATGTGGTGACCGAACGGAGCGAGGTGTCCAATCTCTGCGGATTGATAGGATCGTATACCGCAGACGCGTTTGTTCAACTGATCGGACCGGCTTCGTTTTTGGTGCCGGCAGTCCTTCTGCTGGCTTCCCTCAGGCTGTTTCTCCGTGCACGTAGGCCCATGAGATGGTCGGACCTGGCGGCCACGGCAACCTTCATATTGACGGTTTCTTCGTTGATGGACCGCTTCGGGCCATGGGGCGCGTCCCGTTTTCCTGCGGACCACGCCGGAGGGACGCTGGGGGCCTTTTTCCACAACTCGCTCTTCAAGTTTCTCGGCAGCGGCGGGGAGTTACTGGTTACCTTCACCGTGTTGACTCTGAGCTTTCTGCATCTAATCGGCATACCGCTCAGGAATACTGCGGACCGTGCCGGTTCTTTGGTCTGGGGGGCCAAGGCGACCGCGGCCGCGGCGCTGGGTGGAATGGTGGGGGCCTATTACTGCGCGATTTCCTATTTCCGGTCAAAAGTAGACCGTTCGACGGGAAGGGCCGAGAGTCGCGGGGAGCCCGTTCCACCTCGGGACCTTGCCGTGGCGCGGGCCGAGCGGGAGATCGACTATCCGCCCGCCGAAAATTATAAGGAGGATGTGGACTGCGGAGGTTCTTGGGAGCGTCTTTCATTCGTCCCGCGCAGCGGATGGGAAGACGACGATCAATGGGAGGCGGAGTGCGAACCTGACGCCGATTTCGATGACGAATTGGACGAGCCGATGCTCGATGGTCGTATGGATGAAATACCGGAAGGGTGTTTTGACGCAGGCTATGACCCGGTCCCCTTTGAGAAAGACGATTACCGGCCGGATGAGGACGAGCCCGCAAGCTCGATTCATTGCGCCTTGGCCGTGGAGGGCTCGATATTCGGCGAGGCCCTTTCGATTCGCGACGGCGCGGATTACGCCGCCTGTTTCGACGAAGAGTCGGATGAGGGCCTGTGTGACCATGAGGAACTGATTGAAGCGGATCTGGCCGTGGCTATCGACCAATACCTGAAAGAAGCCTCGCCGATGACCGACGAGGATGATGATACCGATTATGTGGAAATTGATCCCTCGGTCGAGAGCCGACCGCTGCTTTTTGGTGCCTATGACGACGACGAAGACTTTGCCCGGGATGACGACATCGGAGCCCAGGCACCGGTACGGGCCGAAGCCGAACCGGTGGATTCCATGGCCGCAGCGCGGTTCTCGGGCGGGGGAACCCGCGTGGATACCGCGATGATCAAGAACGTTCGTTCCGAGGTTGCCGCGGATCCCGAACCATACCGGGATAGGGAACCCCTGGAAGAGATCGGACCCGAGCCTGAGACGGGGGGCCTCAACCCGCCGGCAACACCTCTTCCGCCCACCCTTCCCAAGCAATACGTGTTCGATCCGTCAAGACTTCTGGAGAAGTACCAAGGTGCGCCGGTCAAGCAGGAAACGGCGGCAGTACCCCCACCTGGTCCTCTTCAGCGGGACTGCGACGAAGCGCTCGATCCTGTTCCCAGGAAGGCCATCGAAGTCTGCCCGAGGGCCGATGCAAATCCCGCGGGACGCAGTGATGCCGCTGAACCGTCCGTCAAGGAAGACGACTATGTCTTCCCACCGACCGACTTGCTGGACTTGCCCCATGAGTCGGCTCGAACCGTGGAGCAGGAAGTCCTGGAACGCAATGCCGCAACACTGGAGCAGAAACTATCGGACCTTGGCGTGAAAGGTCAGGTGGTGGCAATCCATCCGGGCCCGGTGATCACGATGTACGAGTTGAGCTTGGCGCCGGGCATACCGCTCCGCCGAGTGCTCAACATGTCCGATGACCTTGCAATGGCGCTAAAATCGGGTTCGACACGCGTTGTTGCGCCGATTCCGGGCAAGGACACCGTCGGTATCGAGGTGCCCAATCTTCAGCGGGAGATTGTCTATTTCAGGGAAATCATAGAATCAAAACCGTTCAGGGAATCGAACACTCCTCTGAAGATGGCGCTGGGAAAGGGTATCGACGGAGACCCGTTTGTTACGAGCCTCACTCGAATGCCGCACCTGCTGATAGCGGGCGCAACGGGTACCGGAAAATCCGTCGGGCTCAACGGTCTGATTTGTTCCTGGCTCATGTCCTGTCATCCGGATGATCTCAAATTGCTGCTCGTTGACCCGAAGAAGCTCGAACTGTCTTCCTATCAAGACGTTCCACATTTGTTGCACCCTGTGGTCACGGATGCCGACAAGGTCCCCGCCGTGCTTGGATGGGCCATAAAGGAGATGGAGCGACGCTATGATCTGTTGAGCAAGGTGGGATCCAAGAATATCGACAGTTACAACCGTAAGTTCCTGGCCGGTGAAATCGTCGGCGATGAGGAGAATCCCGCGAAAAAATTGCCTTACATAGTGATAATAGTGGACGAGTTGGCCGAACTGATGATGGTGGCCGCGAAGGACATTGAAATAAGCATAGCCCGACTTGCCCAGATGGCCCGAGCATCGGGCATACACTTGGTGCTGGCGACCCAACGGCCCTCCGTAGACGTTATTACGGGAATCATAAAGGCCAATTTTCCCGCGCGTCTCTCCTATCAGGTATCGGCACGGGCCGATTCCAGAACCATCCTGGATACGGTCGGAGCGGAACACCTGTTGGGACGAGGCGACATGCTGTTCCTGCCGCCCGGAACTTCAAAAATGCGGAGGCTCCACGGTGCGTACATTTCCGAAGAAGAAATCACTGCGATCGTCGACTTCATAAAGCAACAGAGGGCCCCGGTTTACCTCCACGAGCTTTCCAGGCACGTTGCGGGAGAAATTGAAAAGGCTTCCGGATCGGATATTTCGTTTGATGAGAAGTATGATGACGCGGTGGAATTGGTGACGCGATTGGGCCACGCCTCCATATCCTTGATCCAGCGCCACATGAGAATAGGATACAACAGAGCCGCACGAATCATCGAGGCTATGGAATCGGAAGGCGTCATAGGGCCGAGCGACGGCACGAGTCGCCCTCGTGAAGTCCTTGTGGGATCGTTGGGTCATGTGTCCGACGGCGAAGGCGCTTATTAGTCGGGCCGGTCTCGATGTCGTCTATTTGAAGCACCGACCTTCGCGATGGACTCCCGGGGCGGCCATTTTGTAGGCACCGTCCGGAACTCCGTCGAAACCATGAGACGCGTTCTCTGGTATGTGTTATAATCGGCCTTCGGTTACGGACCGGCGAAATCCGTGGACCGGGAGTCGACCTAGGAGTACGGACGATGCCCCGAGTACTTGTTATTGACGACCAACCCGAGATTCGTGAATTGCTTGAGAGAATGCTTAGGGGAAGCGGGTACGAGGTCACCGTCGCGGAGAACGGCGATGAGGGAACAAAGCTTTTTCGTGCAGACCCATACGATCTGATTATCACTGATATAATCATGCCCGAAAAAGAAGGCCTCGAAACAATTATGGAATTGAGAAGAGACTACCCTGATGTGAAAATCATAGCAATATCCGGCGGGGGAACGGGGGGACGAGATACATATCTCAACCTGGCCTGCCGACTGGGGGCTCAACGCGCGGTCCCCAAGCCTTTCAAAAGAGATGAGTTGCTTGCTGCGGTCAAGGAGCTTATTGGGGGTAAGTGACGCCCGTCGAACCCAAGACGGTCCATCGGCGGAGGGAGGTGCCGGAGGCGTGTTCGGAACCCGGCTGAAGCAACCATATGGACATCACTAGCAGCAAGATACTCTTGGTGGATGACGAACCCCATATATGCGAGCTTCTGGCGCGCTGGCTCTCAGCGGAAGGCTTCCAATGCCGTTCCGTCTTCAGCGGTGAAGAAGCGCTGGATGTCCTCCAAGAAGACGGAATAGACCTGGTCGTTACCGACATCCTCATGCCCGGCATGTCGGGCCTAGATCTCCTAACAATCACGAGAAAGCTGTTCGGGGATATCGCGGTGATCATCGCCACCGCCGTCGATGATAGGAAGACCGCCATCATGGCCCTGGAGATGGGCGCGTACGGTTATGTGGCAAAGCCCTTCGAGAGAAACGAGATTGTCATAAACGCGGTAAACGCGCTCGAACGCAGGCGCTTGCGACTCATGAGTCGGGAGTATGAGAAGGAACTCGAATCGCTCGTCGAGCAGCGTACCAGGCAGATTAGGCGGAGAGAAGAACAGATAGTCTTGCATCTACTGTCGGCCGCGGCTTATCGCGACCATGAAACCGGGGCCCACGTCCGACGCATCGGTCTCGGGGCTGCGCTTTTGGCGGCCGAGCTGCAATTGCCTTTTGATTTCGTCGGGAACATCCGCTTGGCCGCAGCCATGCACGACATAGGAAAAATAGGAATTCCCGACCGAATCCTGCAAAAGCCCGCTCCATTAACTTTTGACGAATTCGAAGAGATTAAGAAGCACACGTGGATGGGGGCGGCCATATTGTCCGGATCGGACATCCCTTTGCTGCATATGGCTGAAGAAATAGCCATGTCCCATCACGAACAATGGTCCGGGAGGGGCTATCCACGAGGGCTTGCGGGAGATGTTATACCCGTCGGCGCCAGAATAGTCGCCATACTGGACGTTTACGATGCTTTGATACATAAGCGGGTGTACAAACCGGCCAAGTCGGAGGCGGAAGCGATCTCCATAATCCAACGGGCAAGATCCATCCACTTTGATCCTCGTGTTACCGATTGTTTCATGGACCATCTTCCTGGAATCCGAAGAATAAGGCAGGAGATCGAGGAAACCGAATACTTTCCGGACCACATCCGGGCCGCCCGTGACTAGACCGCGATGCTGTCGACTCAAGCATTTTGCCCGCGATGCCGGCTTGCTGCCGTCAATGCCTCGAACATCATGAAAACATAGTCGCTGCGCTCCTCGCAAT
>JAZDOF010000221.1:0-5252 GCA_043799015.1 Pseudomonadota bacterium
GCATCATATTACTAAGTTGGCGATCTTCGGGTCTTATTTACGGCAGGACTTCGGACCGCAAAGCGACATCGACTTCCTTGTGGAGTTTGATCGAGAAAACATACCTGGCCTATTGGATGTAGCCGGTATGGAGATCGAACTTTCCGAGGCACTCGGCCGGAAGGTGGATTTGCGAACGGCGCAGGACCTGAGTCGGTACTTCCGCGATGAGGTCGTAGCTGCGGCGGAGGTGCAGTATGCTGAGGGATGACCTTGTCCGTATACGCCACATGCTTGATGCCGGCCGGAAAGCTATGTCTTTCGCTGCGGGCAGGGATCTTTCCATGTGTCACGCCTGTCGTGTATGAGGTGCTGTGGACTCTCGTGAGCAACCCTCAAGACGGTTAAGCGGTTGCCGAAATTAATGTCCGTTTGACGGCTCCAACGGCGTCTTAGCTTCCGGCTATAAATCCCCCCTGCCCCACTTTACAAAAGGGAGGTAATCATGCGTACCCATGGAGTATTACATCCCCTTGAGATTCACGGGACCCCAGCCTTTGGGCATTACGCGGGGCCACGCGATGGAGAAACGGTAGGCTTTTAGGCCCAGTTCCTTCATGAGCGCGATGTCGTCTCTAAACCTATGATGGTGATCGCAGGCAACGTCGCCCGTGTGGCCGCCGAAAACCTTGCCGGAGGTGTGACAAAAACGATCCCGGATCGATTCACCTTTGCCGTCTGCATTCCACGCACCCTCGATCTGATAGGCCGAGGTGCCTGCTCCCCACAGAAAGTTCTCAGGAAAGGTCAGTAAATGATCCATGAAGCGTCGCCTTAACAAATGGAGGATTTCCGCAAGCTTCTACGTAATCGGTCATCACGCCGCAAAAAGAAATAACCACAAGACACAAAGGGATCGCAGGTCAACAATCTTCACTACCCTTCCGGAGGTGCCGGCTTCTTGAGTCGAGGTCGGACGCCGCTTGAGGGATAACTGGAGTTCATGTATCATTTCAACGTCTTCTTCGTGTCTTGGTGCCTTGTGGTTTGGCTTTCACGGATCTAGGCCGAATAACCCATTTGCCGGAATATCCTCGCAGCCATCTTCAAGAGATTGAGACCGATCTGGGGGTACACCCGCATGATCTCGTGAAACTGACTCTGCGGCAGCACGAGAACTTCGCTTTCTTCAGTCGCGGTCGAGGTGTTTGCGGGAGGTTCATTTACAAACATCGGTACGAAGTTGAGGTATCCGTTTGCCTCGGCGGAGCGCAACTCCTTTTGGTCGGGTTTCCCGTAGTCCGCATAGATCACTATCTTCCCGGAGAGAATTAGGTAAATCGAAGGGTTGTCCTCTCCGGCTCTGATGATAATATCACCCTTTTTCAGTGCTTCGCGCTTCGCTATCGACGCAATTGCGTGCAGCTCTCTGGTTCCCAATCCCTCGAAGAGAGCAAAGTTCTTGAGTCGGGTTATGAGGTCTATGATTTCAGGCATTGGAAGGTCCTTTCCCATAGCTTTGGCTGAGGCATATTCGGCTGTTTGTCGTACGAACGGATCTTCGTCTTCGAGTCGAGACTCGATGATGGGAACAAAGGCTGTATTCTCCACAAGATCAGCCATTGCATAGACCGTGAGCATCCTGGTTACCCGATCCTCAGAGTGGATCAATAGCGCCAGGAGCCGTTCGGGCTCATCGTGTGCAACGAGATTGAAATACTTTCTCCCGTTCTCGATTTTCTCGTCCAACGGGATGTCGTCGATAAGGGGGATTAGGTATGGAAGGTTCCGTCCCCTGATCGATGTCTCGACCATTTCGATGGCAACCGACGCATTTGCTGATTTCAATGCCTGATACATGAGACGCATGTCCGCGTGATACACCCACAAGGCGTAGAAGAACAAACTGAGGATCTCGTCGTTGCGGGCAGCGAGATGCTCTTGGAGCATTTTTGCTCCCGCATGATGCTGTAAGCCCTGAAGACGACGGATCACAATTAGGTTCGCATAGGCCTCCTCAAGATGTCGGCCGAAGAGATGGTTGATCTCGAAGTCGCTGATCCGCGGAGACAATCGTATGATCTCAAGAATCGCCTGCTTGCATCGCGGACTCGAATCCAGGATGGATGCCTCCAGAAACGGAACGATTGGGTCAGGATACGCAATCAGGGCTTCCATTGCCGCATTCCGAACGTGGTCGTCCATGTCTTCCAAGCATTTGATGAGCTTTCGCGCGGCTCTCATGTCCGGATTGACCGCCAGGGCAAGTGCAGCCTCAACGCGGACGGCGGAACTCGGATCATCAAGGAACTTCAAAGCGACTTCAGGCTCCATGATAGCTCGTTTTGTTTCTTCTTCGATCCCCTCTTCCTGTACCATGTCCACCGTGGCCGACTCCAGCCCCATCGGAGCCCCACCTGTATCAAACGTGCTTACGGCATCGATTCGGTCGAAGTCGATCTTATCCTCCACGATGACTTGCTTGAGAATGCGCTTGTACTCTTTCCTGAACAACCATGTTTCAAACACCCAATAGACCGCCGGTACTACCGCTATGTAGGCGAATGCCTGAGCCCCCATGAACGGTTTGAGAAAGATCATCAGCAGCGCCCCTGCCAACATGCCGATTTTCAACACCGTCCCTCGGATGAAGGTTCTGCTCCACGCCACTAGCGTCTTGGGGATCACGTTGAACAGAATCTTGTTTACCGGCCCTGCGATGGCCCTCTGAATGAGAATCAGGGAAAATTGTCCGTAAGCAGCGAGGTAAATGTTGAAGAAAGCGGCCAAGCCTCCAAACACTATCGCGAAATTGATCGGTTGAACGAGGGACGCATTCGGCAATCCCATCGCCGAGTACATGCGCCCGGCAAACAAAAGAATCAGAAAGGTAGTAAAGGTGGTTGCGCCTCGAAACATGCTGAGAAAAGAAATCAGGCCTTGTTCCGTTGCAAAACTACTGTTCGCAATCACGGCGAACTGGTACGAAAAAATCGGCAGAAGAACGTTGGGGATAAGACCACAGACTATCAGAAAGCGTATTATGGGAAATTCCTTCATGATGGCAGGAACTTCGGCCAGACGTTTCTTCTCCGGATCCTTCTTCACGGCAGCCGCTTTGGGCTTGGTTTCGCCCACGAACTTCCGTGCCGTGACGGTCATAAACACCGCCGTGAGGACGAATACCAGCGCGAAAACCAGCAGCGCCGCATCCTCGCCGATGCCGTACGTAATCGGCCGAGTCAGGAAGCTGCCCACCGTGGTCCCCAAGACTTGGGCCGCGGTCACCAGTGGGAAAATCCTCTTCCCTTGTCTCGCGTCAAACAAATCCCCTGCGATATTCCACAGGTATACCAACTGGATGGCATCGAGTAATCCCATAAGCTGATACAGCGCCGGATAGACGATGGTCATCTTGGATTTGACCATAAGCCAACATAGAACGGCGGCCCCTGCATATGCACCGAACACGAGGATCATCAGGTACGTGTCCGAAAACCGTTTGGACACCTTGTCGGCAAACGCAAGGACGATCATCGTCAGAATCGCGCTGATGACCAGCATCCACGGGATATAGTCCGGCCCGTACCGTTTGAGAAAGGCCGTATCAACATAGTTGCGGAAGATCGCCGTCACGAAGAACACCGCGAAAAAGATCACGGCAAGCCAAGTGAATCGAGCGACCTCATGCTCATAGATTTTCAAACTTTTTTCAAGAAACCGTTTCATGTAACCGCTCTTGCCTCATTTGGATTCGGACGGGTTGCCTAAGAGAGTGTGGATGCCTTCATCATGCCTATACTGTTGGGGATTCACCCCCAAAAATGACTCGCATCAACACGGAATTCCTCCCCATGGAAGGTCGATCATGGCCTACTTAATACCCGACGCCTGTTTCAGAACGTCCGTGAGGTCCGTCTTTTCCCATGGGAACTGGTCTCTGCCGAAGTGGCCGTACGCGGCCGTCTCCCTGTACGACCAGCCCTGCGGCCTCAACAGGCTGAAATGATTAATGATGGACGCGGGCCGGAAATCGAAGTGCTCGCTTGATCCCACGATGGATTGAAGCTTGGCTTCGTCCACCTTCCCGGTCCCAAAAGTCTGGATGTTTATGCTCACCGGACGTGCGATACCTATGGCGTACGCGATCTGGATCTCACACTTTTCCGCGAGCCCCGCGGCAACGATGTTCTTGGCCACATATCTGGCGTAGTAGGCCGCGGACCTGTCCACCTTCGAGGGATCCTTTCCCGAAAATGCTCCGCCACCGTGACCGGCCCCGCCGCCGTACGTATCGACTATGATCTTGCGACCGGTCAATCCGGAGTCGGCCGTAGGCCCTCCCAGGACGAATCTTCCGGTGGGGTTGATGTGGAAGACGGTTTCATTGCGTAACAAGCCCGTAGGTTTCAGCAGGTCCCTGGCCGTCTCTTCCAAGTCCGGCCTTATGCGTCCTATCTCCACATCGTCGGTCTGATGAGATATGACCACGGTGTCGATATGCGCGGGTTTGCCTTTATGATACATTACGGAGACTTGAGCTTTTCCGTCGGGTCGCAGATAGGCGATGGAACCCGTTTTCCTGAGTTCCGCAAGGCGTCTCAGGATCCTGTGGCTGAAGGCAATGGGAGCGGGCATTAATTCCGGGGTTTCGTCGGAAGCGTACCCGAACATCATGCCCTGGTCTCCCGCACCCTGGTCCAGCGGATCGGAGTCTCCGTCGTCGATGCCTTGAGCTATGTCCGCGGACTGTTCATGTATGCGCGAAATGTAGTCGAAAGATTTGGACCAGAACCCGAGTTCCTCGCGATCATATCCCACTTCGTCCACCGTTCTACGAGCGATGGCCTCGGTGTCTATTTGCGACCAACCGCTGCACGTGATCTCCCCCACGGTAACCAGGAGGTCATAGGCAACCATGGTGTTGCAGGCGACGCGACTTCGCGCATCAAGCCTTAGACAACAGTCCAGCACCTCGTCCGAAATCTGGTCGCACAGTTTGTCGGGATGACCCTCGCTCACCGACTCGGATGAAAAAACGTGATCCGAAAGAATCCTGCTCATGGTCCCCTCTTTCTTTCGTGGTAATCGTTCACCACGATGTGTGAAGAATGAACCACTAAAACACAAAGACACAAAGACACAAAGGAATTAAAGCTGATTTCTTCTTCGTGTCTTAGTGCCTTTGTGGTTTGATCTCTTCCGGGCCGGCGAGCCGTCGCTGTGAACGTTTACGGTTTTGCCGCATAGGACGAAGCCGGCTGCGAAAAGGT
>JAZDOF010000823.1:0-2665 GCA_043799015.1 Pseudomonadota bacterium
TCGGCCACCATACGACCGAGGATAAGATGCCGATGAACTACTGGTTCACTGCGGACACCCACTTTGGTCGTGGAATCATAGTGCCGTTCAGGCGTCCCTACCGCACCTGGCAGGAAATGCATGAGGCGTTGATCGGGAATTGGAATATGGCGGTCCAGCTCAACGACGTCGTCTATCACCTGGGTGACTTTGGAATAGGGGTTGACGGTGAATTAGAGGAAATATTTGGGCGGTTGCACGGCCACAAGATTTTGGTAAGGGGGAACCACGACTCCGACCGGGTCTTGGGGTTGGGATGGACGGATATGGCCAAGGAGGCCGCCATCCGAGTCGGGAGACAAACAATTCTTCTTTCTCACCGCCCGCACCTCGAGTGGAAAGGGAAAGAGCAGGGCGTATGGCATCTGTTCGGCCATGTGCACCGCCGACGTGGCTATGGAGGCAAATCCCTAAACGTCGGGGTTGACTGTTGGGAGTTCTTTCCGGTCGGTTTGGATAGGATAACGCACCTTCTCGGATGACGGATACACGGAATAGCCAACGCATGACATGTGACGAAATCCTGAACAAGCTCGCAGAAAACCGAGAAGCCATCCGCGGTTTCGGGGTGCGTCGTCTTGGGATATTCGGCTCTTACGCCCGCGGTGAACAAACGGAAACGAGCGACCTGGATTTTCTGGTGGAATTTAACGCGGCGACGTTCGATAATTACTTCGACTTGAAGTTTTTCTTGGAGGATTTGTTTGGGCGTCCGGTTGACCTGGTGACGGCTGATACCATTAAATCACGGATTCGTCCCGTGATTCTGAAGGAGACCGTGTATGCCCAGGGACTATAGGCTGTATCTCGACGATATTCTGCCTGCCTGCCGGAAGATTAGGCAATTCACGGAAGGTATGTCGTTCCTGGAATTTGCACGCGATGTCAAGACACAGGATGCCGTTATCAGGAACTTCGAGGTGATCGGTGAAGCCGCCAATCGACTGCCGGTGGAAATCAAAGCCCTGTATCACGATATCGAGTGGGCAAAGATCATCGGCTTCCGAAACATACTCGTTCACGAGTACTTCGGCGTCAAGCTCGACACCGTTTGGACGGCAATTGAGGAGAAGATCCCCATTCTCGAAGAACGAACAGAAGCGATGCTCAATGAGGGCAGTTTGTCAGGCTTCGGGTAGCCACAGGCCCAAGCCGGCTTCAGCATGCCGGCCCGTCGATCCGCTACGTTGAGTCGTAAGGAACACCAAAGAAAATGGCACACCTTTGTGACAAGTGCAACAGCCTCTGGCCGAGGCTCCCGGGTGATAAGTACTGCGGTTTTTGCGGCAAGGAGCTTCCGTTTCTTGCGTTGAGGTTGGATGACCAAGGAGTCAGGCTCTATCTGGACCATCCGGATGCCTGCCGGTTCATGCTGCACCTGGAGAACCGCCACGTGGACACGGTAACCGTAAACCGAGTGTCCGCGTTCGGCAACAGCATTGCGGTGTCTGACGGTAAGCTGCCTCTGCCGTTGGCTTCCACTGTGGCTCTGGATCTACCCTTGGAATACAAGCGACCGGAGACATGGTCCAATGATACGGATGTCAAGGAACTGCAGATTACCGTCGAGTTCTCCGTGGACGGGCAGAAATCGTTGATGACGTGCCCCGTAGCGGTCCTCCGCGTCCCGTCGGTGACGGCTGAGCCCGCCATCATATCGAAGAGTGCGGGAGACGGAAGCCTTGTCTCGGTTGTGACCGGCCTTACCTCGACCGACGTTCAGAGGGCTTCGATCACGGGGATTACTGCGGGTGCAGGCTCCCAGTGGGTGAAAAATCTGAGGGCGGATTTGGATGAGGGTAAGCTTTCGTTCGATGTGGACTTGGGCGAGGCCAAATTGCCGCCCGGTAAGTGGGTAACGCCGGAAATTCAGTTTACGTTCAAGGATCGGCCGGCGCTTTCCGTTCCGCTTCTGGTAATGCTCAATCCCCTGGAGATCGACGCAGGACCGTTCAAGGTCTTGACTCGTCATCAGGAGTGGATCGGCGTTGTTTTGAAAGACACGTCCGAGGAGGGGTTCATCCTCAATGACGTCAGTATCAAAGAAGTGCGGTTCATGGTCAAGCCGGCCAATTGTGCCCTACTCCCAATGCACATAGAAATCGAACCGGACGCAAAAGGGGTCTTCGTTAAGAATCTCCGTGTTGACGACGTGAGGCTGTTTGTTGATGGGATGACCTTTGCGCCTGGAGCTTATGCCGTAACGTTGGAAATCCTGGTCCACGGCAAGGTGGAGGCTTCCGTCTTGATGAGCATGGATGTGACGTTATCTGAACCGTCAAGTGTATATCAAGGTGTTGCGGCAATCGACTTCGGCACGTCCAATACATGCGTAGCGTGGCAGGATCCAGCTGATTTTAGATGGACAACGCTTCCGTTTGATGAGGGATCTTTGGGCGACCAGAAGGACGAGCATTTCTTCCCTTCTTATTTGTACCTCGACGGCAGCAACGATCATGTCTATCTCGGTGAACAGGCCAAGACTAAGTTCCGCCGCCATTTCCTCGAGCATTTCAAGCTGTCGCTGGGCGAAGACGAACCCATTCTCGACCGGTACAAGCCCCGCGAACTCCTTTTCTATTTCCTGCGAGAAGTGCTTTGGAAGACCGAGAAGCTCCTTGACGTG
>JAZDOF010000838.1:0-3341 GCA_043799015.1 Pseudomonadota bacterium
AGCTCCGATGCGGGTATGCGCGGGGCCAGTCGTGGGAAAAGAAGGGATACTACGATTATGTAAACGATGAACAGGCCTACGAGGACCATGCCGGGAAGCACCGCTCCCATGAACAGGTCACCAACCGGCACCCCTACGATATCGCCCAAAAGGACGAGGACTATGCTGGGAGGAATTATCTGACCCAGAGTTCCGGAGGCCGCAACGGTGCCGGTAACCAACTCTCTCTGATAGCCCCTTCGGACCATTGTGGGCACGGAAAGTAAGCCCATAGTAACAACGGTAGCGCCCACAATACCTGTGGAGGCCCCGAGTAATGCGCCCACCAGCACGACGGATATGGCCAGCCCTCCACGAATACGTCCGAAAAGCAGACTCATGGTGTCGAGGAGGTCTTCAGCCATGCCCGAACGCTCGAGCATCACTCCCATAAAAACGAAAAGCGGAACGGCCATGAGCGTGATGTTGTTCATCACACCCCAAATGCGTAGGGGCAGCAGATTGAAAAACGACCACCCGAAGCCGATAAGTCCGAAAAATAGTGAAGTACCGAGAAGGGTGAACGTGACCGGAAAACCGGCCATGAGAAGAATGGTCAGAGCCAGAAACATCCATGCCGGCAAGTATTCCATCAGGCTTTTTCGTCCTCCTGAGTTTCAAAGCCGAGAACGATGAGAAGGCTGTTGATGCCCAGAGAAATTCCCTGCAAAAGCAACAAGGAAAAACCAAGGGGAATTAATCCCTTAACTATAAACCTATAAGGTATCCCGCCCGGATCGGGTGACCCTTCCAGCATCTCCCAGGAGGTGTACGCAAAAGCCCCCGACGTCTTGATGACGAGCCAACACCCCGGAATGAGGAAAAAGATTACTCCGATGAGATTTATCCAAGCCTGTCCCTTTGGTCCGGCGCTTTGATACAGGATGTCCACCCTGACGTGCCCGTCGTGTAGAAGGGTGTATCCCGCGCCCAACAGGAAGACCAAAGAGAATGCATGCCACTCCAGCTCCTGCGTGAAAACGAAGCTGACATTAATCGTGTACCGCATAACCACGTCGATGAACACTATGAGCACAAGTCCGAGAGTCGCCCAGGCGACCATCGTTCCCACAAGTTCGTTGACCCGATCTATGAACGCGGTCAATCGTTTGAGCGAATGCATGTACTGTAACCCCTATTTTGTCAGGGAAGAGGAACCGGCAGAGTATAACCGAGGTGTCGAGAGTACGAGATCATAGCGCGTCTGTCAACATATACCTGTTGACATAATTACCGATCGCCGCCCGGAATTACCTTTACGTTCTCCACTTGCCGAAAGGTGCAAACTCATTGTTGAAACCATCAACCGGCCTTCCACTCGCGGTCCGGGGATACAATCGGAATCGATGTGCCGCCGGGACGCGAAGGGCGGTCATTCGAAAAAAGAAAAGGAGAGCCTCAGCTCTCCCAGGGAAGTCGTAGAAAGAAAACGGGTTTCCGTTATATCTCAAGCCAAGAATGGGAATACAACGAGTGGCTCATCAACACTTTGGCCGTTTTGACATAATCGGCTTCGTCTTTGCTCATAGAAGCTATGTCTGTGTCTTCTCCGTCGACCACTCGACCGATCAATTCCTCCAACTCGGGCCTGCCGTCATGGGCGATGGTCACGATTCTCTCGTCGAATCCGTCGAGAATGGCACTGGTGATGCCGAATTTCTTCAGGATGATGAGGTAAGTCTGGTTTAATATGTCGAGCAGGTGATCGGGTGAGCCGTTGGAGACGTTGGAGAGCCCGCAAGTGGACTGACAACCGGGGGCCAAGTCTGGCAGCCAGCTCATGAAGGTCGAGCATCCCTGTAGTTCCTGTTGCTGAGAAGAAACAGGTACCACGATGGGATCAAACCAAATTCTCTCCAAAGAAATGTCAAGCTCAGCGGCACGGGTCATCATGCCGTCCAACAAGACCGCTCGTTCGTTCTCATCCCTCGGAATACCGTCGGGTCCCCACATCAAGCCCACCATATCGCAGCCGTATTTCGGCACCAGGGGCAACTGAAGATCCATACGGTCCGGACGGGCCATGATGGAGTTGATGATGGCCGGGGCTTTCTTGGTCACGTAGACCTGCAAGCCTGCTTCGATGGCCTCACTATTAGTAGTATCAAGGAATAGCGGTAAGTCCGTTACTTCCTGTACGGTTTTCACGAGCCACTGCATCATCTCGGGGCCGCCTTTTCTGGCCGGCCCGAGGTTCAGGTCCAATACGTCCGCGCCGCGTTCGGTGAGCTTTTCGGCCCATTCCTGAATGGGCTTCGGGTTCTTTTCCCGCATGGCGCTGCCCGTATATTTCGACATAATGTTGATGTTCTCAGCTACCACCTTAATCATTGAAGCCGCTCCTCCTCATTATTACGCCGTTACACAAAACGTGAACTACTTGGGTGTATTTCTTGAGATCATAGTAGGGCTATCAAAGCAATGAAGCCCTGAAGCCTCCATCCAGGAATCTTTGATTAAGCCCCCTTGCCGGCACGACAATGGTCTCGGCCTAGGCTTCCAAGATTCGGTAGACGCCGGCTCGCCGGGATGGGACCATGGCCCCACCCGGCAAAAGGATTCCGCCCAAAAGCGATCAATCCCGCAGAGGTCTCCTACGCGTAGTTCTGGCGCAGGTAAGCAGGGATGTGAGCACCTTCCCGCGGACCGATAGCGACCTGCCAGCCGCTTAGCTCTTCTTCCAAGTCGCCGCTGATAATTGCTGCGGCCCCTGGGATAATGAGCTTTCTGGTCTTGGTTTTGTCCTCGATGCCGCTCTTCTTGACGAACGGGCCGATTAGGTCCGCTACGAACTTCCCGGCGGCCCAAGCGGTCAGAACCGAGAGTCCATCCGTATTGAGAACCAACAACCACGAAGGAATGCGGCTCGATTCCACTTCCCCCGACACGATGAAGTAAGTTAGGGAGAAATTGCTTGTGATCAAGACCGGCGAGTTCTCGTCCGGGTTGTTGATGGGATAGACACCCTGAGAAGTGGTCATCGGCCTTTGCGGGTCGGTGAAGATGTTGAGCCTCTGGAGGAGCAACGGGAATACCAGTTCGCCTCTGAAATCGCTAAGAATGGCTATGCCGCCGTATTTGGAAATAAACGTACCCGCGGCCAGTGCCTCATCCACCGGGTTATCGGCCATTTCACAAGGAAAAACTATGGTCGGGAATCCCAGGGGACGGTACAACTTCTCCAGTGCTAGTCGCCGAACCATAACGTTGTCCCGCAGAAGTTGGGCCAGATTCCTGGTGCTCGTATCTAGGACGATGTCCTTGTGACCTTTTGCCGCGAGTTTTGCGCTCAGCTTAGCAAC
>JAZDOF010000843.1:0-3313 GCA_043799015.1 Pseudomonadota bacterium
AGATTGATCACTGTCCGCTCCGCGACCGGGTTGAGGGATTGCCAGTTCTACTGGCGCTTCGCCTTCGAATCAAATACCTCGCCGATTCGGACCTAGAGCCCGAGGACCATGATGTCCTCATACGGAAATTCGGTCAGAACCTCGCAACCGTTCTCGGTGATCCGGTAAGTGTTTTCGATCGCAACGCCTCCGGAGCCCTCAGACGACAGCATTGCATGATAGGCCATGGTCATGTTCCGCTCCAGAACAAAATCAGGATCTTCCTGGGTGTAGAAGTAAGGCGCCGAGTCCCAAGCGATGCCCATGCCCCCGAAATGATTGGACCATGTCGCCCGCCACTCCCTCATTTGTTTTGCCGTCTTCATGTTCAGGCCCGGCTTCGGCCGCTTCTCGGCAAGCTCGCGTGTGGTCACGCCGGGCTTAAGCAGTTGACTGAACATCGCCTGCATTTCGACAACGGTCTGATACATCTCCCGCTGGATTTCCGTGATTCTTCCCGCCATTTGGAAAGTCCGGTCATAACAGACCTTGTAGCCGCAGTAGTTGACGTGGCACGCTTCCAGCGACACGAACTCACGCGGCCGCAGCGGCCGATCGGACCAGTTGAAACTGCGCGGGCTGGCGCGATCCCCCGCGTTGGTCACCCAGCCCTCAATATATTCACCCCCGCGCTCGTAAATCGCCTTCGCCATGATCGCCCGCAGGTCGTTTTCGGTCATACCAATCCGGACATCGCGAACGATTGCGCCGAAGCCCGCCTCGTTGATTGAAGCAGCCGTCTTCATGCAGATGATCTCTTCGTCGAACTTCACCATGCAACATTCATCTATCCAGGACTTTCCATCCACGACCGTGAGCCCCGCCTTCATCAGGGCTTGGATCATGCCGGGACTGGAATAGTCAACGGATACGTGCAGGTCAGCCACGCCATGTTTCTTCAACAGACCCACGATTTGCGAAACACTCTTGGCGTACTCCTGCTCGGCTTCCGCCGTTGGCTGGTATCGGAGGATGTGCGGGTTGCCAAGTTCTTCCGGGCTAAGTAGTCTGCCTTCCATCCATGGACACTCCCTTTGGACCCGTGCGCGATCGTTGTTCCTCGTGACGAGGGTGAAATACGGGAAGCCCGCATCCCGGATCAGTAATGCGAAGTCGTGTGGAACGTGCTTTCCATAGGCATGGTTGAAAATTCCGGAAAGGTACCTTTTTCGGTCATGGTTATATACCAGCGCCGCGCCGATGCCATGTTTGGCCATAAACCGGTGTGCACGGGCCACGCGTTTCTTGCGCAGTTCGTCCCAGTTGACTCTCTGCTGCCAATCGACGTTTCCGGTCCCGTATAACAGGGGGATCCTGTCTTCCGCCCCAACTTCCGACGCTAACTTGCTATCGATGATTGCACCCATTTGACTTTCCTTTCAAGAACATCAGGCAACACACTGGTGACTCCAATCGAACGGACATACCTCGGCTTCGAGTTCGGCATTTTGCGCAATACCTGTGATCCCCGCACGGCCCATGGTCTCCCACGCCTCGTGGGCACCGCACCCGATGCGCGGGTTCCGGGAGGATTCGGCATCTTCAGCATGACCATCAAGTCGCTGCTCGTCGGTGGTCCCTTCGAGAACACGGTGAGAACGGCCGTGACCATCCGACCGTCTTCGGTTGTCGTGCCAGAGCCTCTTGATCGGCGGTCCGGCCTCGGGCGGGGACGGCCAGAATCCTGCGCCGCCGCAATTCATGCCAAACCCGGGCCGCGTATCCGAATACACCTGCCGCTCGTTAGTCAGTTGTCGTTGTCCCTGGCAGGTGCATGGTCACGGTCCAAGGACCGCATTCACGGTCCCCGCCGAGTGACCTGCGTTAAACGGTACTCGCGACAAAAGTCGCTGTCAAGCTTCCGTTTCAGCTTCCGTTTCAGCTTCCGTTTCACTTCCGTTTCACTTACATTTTTGGTTGAGGCAACACGGCTTCAGCTTCTTCGTGCTTCAGCTTCTTCGTGCTTCAGTTTCTTCGTGTGTTCAGCTTCTTCTTCAGCATTTTCCAACCGCCCTTAAAGGCAGACGAGGGAGAGATGCCGGACGGGTTTGAGTATGAGCAAGCAGCCCACCCGGTTCGACAATGACGCCAGGCGTGGCGACCGCTCGGCACGATTTGCCCCGCACATTGATCTAGATCAACGCTGGCCGGAGTGATGTATCATCCTTTGCCCGCCCGTCGCAACGCGTCTATTGTTGTCCTAAAAGGAGGAAAGAGAAATGTGGCTACCTGAAGCCGGCAGAACGCACATTCCGACGAAACCGGAAGAGAGAATCCCGTTGCTGTTCGGACAGGGCAATGTCGACTGGCAACAAAGGATCAACTGGGAAGAGTTACGGAAAAAACGGGTGGATCGCGCCCAGACATTCATGGCCAAATGGGGCATTGGATCGGCCATTGTTTACAACCACGACCGCAAACGATACCTCTCCAGTGTCTGGAACCATCCTTATGGGAAACATCTCCCTCGCGATTTCGTTCTTTTCATCAAGGACGCGGGATTTCCGTATGTGCCGCTTCAAAAGGAACAAGATGCTCAATTGGTGATAAACAACTCTCCGTGGCTGGCGGGTCGGATCGTAACGGAAGAAGATCTTATCTCGCCGAAGCTTTACCGTTTTACGCCGCCGGACGAGGCGAAGGCAAAGTGGGCGATCGTGGCCAAGCAAATCAAAGCTCTGCTGACGAAACATCGCGTTGCCGACCTGCCGGTCTCTGTCGATTACTGCAACCCTTACATGTTTTTTGCCCTTCAGGAAGAAGGCTTGAAAGTGGTTGATGGCAACGGGTGGATCGATGAATGCGGCATGGTGAAGTTCGATGAAGAAATTATTCTGATGAAAATGGCGGCGGCGATTCACGAGAGGGGTTACGGCGCTCTGGTGAAAGATTTCAGAGTCGGAATGAGAGAAAACGAGGTGCAGAATATCGTCGCCGGCGTCATTTACGGTGCGGGTGCCGAATATCAGGAAGGATGGGTGATCAACTCGGGGGACAGAGGCAACCCCAAGACCTTCAACTGGTCGGATCGCCCCATCCGGCCCCGTGAATTCCTGACGGTGGAATTCTGTCATATCAATTATTGCGGGTACAAGGTTTGTTATGACCGTACGTTCCTGGTGGGAGCAAAGCCCACGTCGCTTCAGAAAGAGATCTATGACACGGTCGTCGAAATGTGTATCCGGGTCAAAGATATGTTGAGAGCCGGCCTGAGCACCCGCGAGATCTCCAAAGCGAGACCCAAGCCGGGGGAAAACCTGAAGACCTCGGAGCA
>JAZDOF010000817.1:0-2702 GCA_043799015.1 Pseudomonadota bacterium
TCAGAAGCGTCTTGGCGGGGATCGAGAAGATCGTATGCGGTCTTGCTCATCGTGTTTTCGCGGTGAGCGCGTCCGTTCGCGATGGAATGGTTCGCGAAGGATTGTGCCCTTCCGAAAAGATTGCGGTACTTCTCAACGGGAGCTGTAACGGCATCGACGCCGAGGTTTTCAATCCGCGGGTCAAGACTTCCGCCGCCGCTAGGGATCTGCGGGAACGATTGGGCATTGATGAGGACGCGTTCGTAATTGGATTTGTGGGAAGGATCGTAAGAGAAAAGGGGGTGGCGGAACTGGCGCGCGCATGGAACGCGTTACGCGGCCGATACGATCATGTGGTCCTCATGATTATAGGCACCGAGGAACCTACGGACCCGGTTCCCGGTGAAATCATGCGGGACCTGATGAACGACGAGAGGGTCTTGATAATCGATTGGACCGATGACATGCCCGTTCACTACGCGCTTCATGACCTCGTGGTCCTGCCCTCTTACCGTGAGGGGTTTCCATATGTTATCCTTGAAGCGTCGGCTATGGGCATTCCCGTGGTAGCCACCCGCGTCACCGGATGCGTCGACGCGGTGGTAGACGGAATGACCGGCACGCTGGTCCCTGCAAAGGACTCCGACGCACTGGAACGGGCCATCGAGATGTACGTGGAAGATGCCGGGCTGTGCCTTGAGCACGGCCGGGCAGGCCGCGAAAGGGTCGTACGGTATTTCCGGCAGGAACCCATATGGGCCGCGTTGTATGCCGACTACGCAGCACTTATGGGAAGGGGCTGAGGCCGTGCTCCCTCCCTCATGCATCGACCGTTCACCAGAGTCGACCGGAAAACATGATTAGCCGAGCGATCAAAAGGTGGATCGACGTTTTGGGCTCCCTGACCGGGTTGATTCTTGCCGCGCCCCTGTTCCCCGTCATAGGCATGATGATAAGGCTGACCATGGGGCCTGGGGTGATATTTGCTCAGGACCGAGCCGGACTTCACGGCAGACCTTTTAGATTGATCAAGTTCCGGACCATGACTAATGATCGAGGCCCCACCGGGTCGCTCCTCCCTGATGATCGACGTTTGACCCGCTTGGGCGCTTTTTTTCGGAAGACGAGTCTTGATGAGCTTCCTCAGTTTTGGAACGTGCTCAAAGGCGACATGAGTCTCATAGGTCCGCGTCCGTTACCGGTGGAATACCTGAAACTCTACACCCCCGAGCAAATGAGAAGGCAGTCGGTAAGGCCCGGTCTCGTTTCTCTGGCCACGGTGCGAGGCAGAAACAAGAATACGTGGGAAGAGAAATTCGCGTACGACTTGTATTACGTGGACAACCGATCGTTATGGCTGGATCTGTTCATACTCGCCCTTGCCGTTCCCACTATATTGAGCTGCTCGGGCGTCAATGAGCAAGGCCGAACCGGAAGCTCCGACTTCACCGGCACGAAGCCGAAGGCGGACGGGAGGTGACTCCGTGGCTCCGGCTCGCGCCTTCACCGGACCCCATGTGCCGTTTCCCATCTTCCTTCCTGTCTTGGTGACTCTGTGGTTTGGTCTTCCGGGTGCTGCGAATAGGTCGTGGTGAAGGCTTAGTAAAATGTGGAATCCCTGCATAATAGGCGAAGACGACCGGTTCGTTTACGGACTCGTGGACCCCCTCCAAGAGGGAGAGATTCTTTTCCGCTTCTTCGTGGAAGCTTTCGGCAGGCAATTCGATGTTCAGGACTACCGGTGGTTTAAGCTGCACCATCCCTATTCGCGCAACCGCGTCTATACGGCTCGGGAAAAGGCCTCGGAGCGTTTCGCCGCAGCCATTTGCATGCTGCCGTTCAAATACCGGTTGGGCCGCGAGATATGCTGGGGCAGCCTATGCACGGGAGTAGTTACTCACCCCGATTTCAGGCGTTTAGGCCTGTTCGAGCGCTTGAATCGCATGATTCCGGGGCCTGAGGATTTGGCCGGCAGTATGTGCGGAGTCGGGTTTCCGAATCCCGCGGCCTTTAGGGGCCACCTAAGGGCCGGCTGGTCGCATGTGGCCGATTTGCGGTTTTACGAAAAGCGCGATTTCAAGTCCCGTTCTTCCTCTGCCGTTAAGGTCGAGCGTTTCGACGAGCGATACGACGCGTTCTGCATGGAAGCCGTCCACGAGTTCGACCTCTGCCACGCGAAAGACCGGCGAGTACTGAATTGGAGGTACTGCGACCGTCCCGGCTCGCCCTACGAGTGCTATGCCGTCGATGACGGACGTGTGGAAGGCCTCACCGTACTCAAGCGATTCGAGTCTCAAGGGACTCGGAAAACCCATATTATGGAATTCTTGGCTTTGAACCGCCACGCGGCAAAAGAACTCTTTGCGATTGCCGAAATGTGCGCGGCGGGTTCCGATCTTCTGAACGTGTGGGTTCCTCCCGGCGGCAGGTACAAGCGTTTTTTCGAAGCCGCGGGCTTTCTGCCGACAGCCGAGGCCTCACCGGTTATTCTGCGCATGCATGACGGAACCGGCCTACCGGCAACAACAAGCCCCTGGTTCGTTTTCGGGGATAACGATGTGTATTGACGTAGCGTAATCGTTCAGAGCGGCCTTTTGCGAATTTATTAAAATCAAACCACAACGTTGCCGAAATTAATGTCCGTTTGAGGGCTCGGACATCGTCTTAGCTTCTGAGGATAAATCCCCCCTACCCCCCTTTACAAAAGGGGGGTAATCATGCGT
>JAZDOF010000926.1:0-12703 GCA_043799015.1 Pseudomonadota bacterium
CTGAGACGGCCCTTTAAGCGCAGCTCCCGGAGTAGTGAGTTGGATTACGATCACCCGCGGAACCGACATTGAGACCGTTCGGCGGGACCGGCGTTCCGACCGAGAAAGACCAAGCAACAGCGGCACCAAGAATCGAAGAGACCCGGAAACGGTTCGCCGAGCACGGAACAAGCCTCGACGGCCATATTCGGAGGATCTCTGAAATTATCGGCCGGACCCGTCGTAACATGACCCTCCTCTGTTCGTCTCCGGTTAGTTGAAGGTTAGAAATAGGTTATCTCGCTGTTTTCCGGTCTCCATACAGGAGCGAGGTTGAGCCCATCATCCACAGGCCTATCCATCGGCCCGTACGGCTACATACCGCCGCTATTGAACTTCTAATAAGAGTATAGCGGAGTTCTAACATCAATGCCATGTAATAGGCTCGGCCGACCGAGGCGCGGCGGGCGACGGCCGCTCCGGCCGGATGAACGAGGTTTCAAGCATCCGGATCACAACAGGAAAGGAACGATACCAACATGAGATGGCGAACCGGTTCAAGTCAGCATTACTCAGCGACGCAGTTCCGAGGCCTTTGTAAGAATATCATGCTGATTGCCGCAGCTTGCTTGGCGGTAGGTCAGTTCTTCGGATCCACGGCCCGCGCATCCGACGCCGAGTCGGTAGGCGGTGCGGGGGCGTCTTTTCCCTATCCCATATATTCCAGGTGGGGGATAAAATACAATCAGGTCGGCGGGTTGAAGTTGAATTACCAATCAGTGGGCTCCGGGGCCGGAATAGCGCAGATCAAGGCGGGCACCACCGACTTCGGCGCGTCCGACGAGCCCCTGAAAGCGGAGGAACTCGAGCAGGCGGGGCTGATCCAGTTCCCGATGATTCTCGGGGGCGTGGTTCCCGTTGTGAACATACCCGGTGTCGGCAAGGGGCAACTCAAGCTTACGCCCACAATCATCGCCGACATATTCTTGGGCAGCATAAAGAAATGGAACGATCGACGGATAATGGCCGTGAACCAGGATTTGAAGCTTCCCGACAAGGATGTGACTGTGGTCCATCGTGCCGACGGGTCCGGAACCACGTGGATTTTCACCAACTACCTCACTGCCGTGTCCAACGAATGGAAGGACTCCGTAGGGCCCGGTAAATCGGTATCATGGCCGGTTGGTGTGGGCGCCAAGGGAAATGAGGGCGTCTCGGCCATGGTGAAGAAAACGGAAGGGTCGATCGGTTACGTGGAATTCGCGTACACCATCCGGGAAAGGCTGAAGTATACACAGCTCCAGAATAAGGCCGGTCGATTTATCGCTCCCACGGTACAGGCTTTTCAAGCCGCGGCTGCCAATGCCGAATGGGAAAAAGCCCCGGGTTTTTACGTGGTCCTCACCGACCAACCGGGTGATAAGACCTGGCCCATTGTGGGCGCTTCATACATTTTGATACACAAGAACCGGGAAAACGCGGCCAAGACGGAGGCCATGCTGAAATTCTTCGACTGGTGCTTCAAGAGCGGCGCCGAGGCCGCCAAAGAATTGCATTACGTGCCCATACCTCAAAACGTCTACAATCTCGTGGAATCCGTTTGGAAGAAAGAGGTTAAGGCTGCGGGAAATCCCGTCTGGAAGTAACATGGGAGCCGGCCCAAGGGTTACGTATCCAAGGGCCGGCGTTCGTTGAAGGTTTGCGGTTGTTGAAAGCGGACGCCATATCTTCAAAACGTCTCTCTATTCTTCCAAGACAATCTCCCCATGCGGGCCGATTACTTGTATGCGAATCGACCGTCCTCCCACCGCATGTGTGGAACAACTCAAGCAAGGATCAAAGGCACGAATGACCGCTTCGACCCGGTTCAAGGCTCCTTCTGAAGCCTTGCCTCCGCTGATGAACCGTTTGGCCACCTGTAGGACGCCACGATTCATGGCCAGGTTGTTGTTCCCGGTGGCGACGATAAGGTTGACCCAGGTGATCAGCCCTTGTTCATCAACTTTGTAGTGATGAATCAGGGTGCCGCGTGGGGCCTCCACAACGCCTACCCCCTCCTGATAGTTGGGTTGAGCGAAGGCCCTCACGTGCGGGCTCAGGAGCTCCGGGTCGTTCAAAAGCCTTTCCAGCGTTTCTATCGAGTAAAGTATCTCGATCAACCGAGCGTAGTGGTTGTGGAACGAGCTCATCACCGGCCCTCTTTCGAGGCTCCGGAATTCCGCCCATTCCTGGTCGGCCGACGGCGTGCCTATGCCGTTGCATACGTTCAGTCTCGCGGCCGGTCCCACGCGATACATTCCGTCGGGATATCCGGCGGGCTTGAAGTACGGTGACTTGAGATAGGACCAAGGCTCCACGGACTCGCCGATAAACTCCATATAACGTGAAGGTTCGACGCCATCCGCGACCACGTGTCCCTTGTAATCTATGAACCTGAGTTTTCCTTCGACATGTTCCAGGTTCCCGTCATCATTTACGAGGCCCATAAACATGCTCGGGAAATTGGCAAAAGTGCGGATTTCCTCGCGGTAGTTCTCCAGGGATGACTTGAACCACGCTAAGGTGCGCATGACGATGTCCATCGCCTCGGGCATGAGCGCGGCCATCATGTCGCGGTGTTCGGAGGTGAGAGGCGCGTTAACCCCTCCTGGAACCACCCACGCGGGATGGATACGTTTTCCGGCAAAGCCTTCGATGATCTGTTGGCCGATGCTGCGGAGTCTGATTCCGTCCTTTCCGAAGGCCGGGTTCGCCTCGATCACGCCGAGGATGTTACGCTTGGCGGGATCTCCGTCCATGCCCAGCAACAGGTCGGGGCCGGACAGGTGGAAGAAACTCAACGCGTGGCTTTGGATCAACTGAGCGCAATTGAGCAGCCTTCTGAGCTTCGCGGCCGGAGCGGGGATGCGCACCCCCAGTATCGCATCGCAGGCTTTCGCCGACGCGATGGAGTGAATCAACGGACAAATGCCGCATATGCGTTCCGTCAGAGACGGCATCTCATAGAAAGGCCGTCCTTCGCAGAATTTTTCGAAACCTCTGAATTGGGTGACGTGAAACCGGGCGTCATTGACCGTGCCGGTTTCATCCAGGTGAATGGTCACTTTACCATGACCCTCAATACGGGTGATCGGGTGTATTACTATCTGTTGCGCCATGGCATCAGCTCCCTCGCCGGTTTATGCCCCGAAACGGGTTTTACCCGCGGGATCGGGTATTCGCCCCTCCAGCAGTTCACTTATTACAAAGAGTATCGCCTTTGACGGAGGGGGGCATCCGGGCACAAACACGTCCACCGTCACTATTTCATGAACCGGACGGACCGTCCGCAGCAAACCCGGCAACCCAATGTTCGGAATTAAGGGGTGATTGGAAGCATTCTCCAGGTAGCCCCTTGCCAAGACCTGTTCCACCTTGAACTGGTTGCGCATGCCCGGGACATTGGCCGTAACCGCGCAATCCCCGAGGGAAACGAGCAGCTTCGAACGTTCGCGAATCTGCTTTATCATGCGCTCGTCGTCTTCGTTGGAGACCGCGCCCTCCACAAATGTCGCATCCACCCCTTCGGGAAATTCTTTGCCGTCCACGAGCGGACCGTAAACCAGGTCTATCAGGCCGGCTACGTCCAGTAAGGCCTCGTCAATGTCGAGAAGGGACATGTGACAACCGGAACAGCCGTCAAGCCATGTGGTTGCAATTCGTACTTTGCTCATCGCCGTCCCTCGCTTTTACCAAAGATGACTTTGAATGGCGTCATTCACCTATCCCCCCTTTCGGGTCCGGCAGGACGGCCGAGTGGGGGGACCAAGACGACGGCCACGGACCACTCCAAGCATTCCAAAGACGCTTCGATGTCGTCACGCCGCCGCGCCGGCGCCGGGTATCCTGCGGATCGTCGTAACTTCATCTACGTTCCTCCTTACGCATCATTTGCAGGTAAGGCAGGAACTTTCTACGCTTGGTCATTTCGGCCACCGATTTGCCCTTTTCCGAAAGCGCCCCGGTGGGGCAGACTTGAACGCACTTACCGCACCCGGTGCATGTTTCCGAAGTTCCCCAAGGCTGATTGAGATCGGTGTGGACCCGGCACTGAATGCCACGCCCCATCACGTCCCAAGTGTGTGCCCCCTCCACCTGGTCGCATACACGGACGCAACGCAGGCAAAGCACGCATCTGTTGTGGTCCACCGAGAATCTGGAATGGGTCGCGTCGATGGTATATCGGGGATAAATGTAGTCATAATGCACATGCGTCATACCGAGCTTAACCGAAAGGTCCTGCAACTCGCAGTGGCCGTTCGACACGCAAACCGCGCAAACGTGATTGCGCTCCGAAAAGATGAGTTCAAGTATCTTCCTGCGGTAGTCGACGACACGTTCGGAGTTCGTGAACACCTCCATGTCCTGTCTGGGAAGGCTGACACAGGACGGAACAAGTCGCGGCTGACCTTTCACTTCGACGATGCAGAGCCGACACGCACCCCGTTCGGATAAGCCGTCGAGGTGGCAAAGGGTCGGAATGAAGATCCCGTTCTGTCGGGCCACGGTGAGGATTGTCTCATCGGCCCGGGCACTAACGTCCCGACCGTCGATTTTGAACATCAACAGGCGGACCGGATTAACGTCGCTCCTCTCCTTTGACATGGCATCATTTACAGGGCGTTTCATTTCGCCTCCTTCCCGCCGGAGAGCTTACAGACGCCTGCCGGGCAGTGTTTATCGACGATATGGGCCTCGTACTCGTCCTTGAAATAATGGAGCGTGCTCATGACCGGGTTGGGAGCGGTTTGACCCAATCCGCAGAGACTCGCATTCTTGAGCAGGTCGCATAATTCTTCCAATAGAGCAATGTCCGTGGGTCTTCCCCGGCCCTGCGTGATTCTTTCCAGTACGCTGTGAATCTGAGGGGTGCCCACCCGGCACGGTACGCACTTGCCGCAAGACTCGCTCATACAGAAATCCATGAAGAACGCGGCCACATCCACCATGCACGATGTCTCGTCCATGACGATCATGCCGCCGGACCCCATGATTGACCCCACCTGGGCCAGGGATTCATAGTCCACGGACATGTCCAGGAATTGCTCCGGTATGCACCCGCCGGACGGGCCGCCGGTCTGGACGGCCTTGAATCGTCGTCCTTCGGGGATTCCACCGCCGATGTCGAAAACGATATCGCGCAGCACCGTACCCATGGGGACTTCGATGAGACCGGTATTGTTGACTCTACCGGCAAGTGCGAACACCTTGGTCCCCTTGCTCCGTTCGGTGCCTATTCCGGCAAACCATCTCCCGCCGTTTCTGATGATCGGTGAGATGTTGGCAAACGTCTCCACGTTGTTTATCAGCGTGGGATATCCCCAAAGACCGAACTCCGCAGGGTAGGGCGGCCTCGGCCTGGGCTTTCCCAGTCGCCCTTCGATGGACGCGATCAACGCGGTTTCCTCGCCGCACACGAATGCCCCCGCCCCAAGCCTGACATCAATGTGAAAGTGGAACGGCGTGTTGAATATGTTGTTGCCGATTACACCCAGACGCTCGGCCTGAGCAATGGCGGTACGTACGCGTTTGACCGCGAGGGGGTACTCGGCCCGGACGTACACGAACCCGTGGTCCGCACCCACCGCATAGGCCGCGATGGCCATGCCTTCTATAACTCGGTGCGGATCGCTTTCCAGAACGCTTCGGTCCATAAAGGCCCCGGGGTCGCCTTCGTCCGCATTGCATATGACGTATTTCTTGCTGCTGTGGGCTTTGGATACCGCGGTCCATTTCAACCCGGTCGGAAACCCCGCGCCGCCGCGTCCGCGAAGTCCGCTCGTCGATACTTCTTCAATTACTTCCGAGGGGGTCATGGAACGCAGGGCCAAATACAATGCTTCGTACCCCCTGGCCGCGATATAGTCCTCGATACGTTCGGGGTCTATAATGCCGCAGTTTTCCAATACTATTTTCTGTTGCCGCTTGAAGAAAGGCAGATGTGAGGAGCAATCAAGCCTCGGTACCGGAGTTCCTCCGAGCGAATCCAAAACCTCCGACACGTCGGCAACCGTGACTCCTTGGTAATACACGCCGTCGGGACTTATGCAGATCAAAGGACCTGCCGCGCAAAGGCCGAGACAACCCACGCCCTTGACGCGACACCAATTTTCCCAGCCTCTCCTGCTCAGTTCTTTTTCGAATGCGTCTCTTACCACCCCGCTTTGACACGAGAGACAACCCGCGGCAATGCACACGTTGATGGAATGGGTAAAGCCTTCGTTGCGGTCGGCTTCAATTTTAGCAATGCCCTGGAGGTCCTCAAGAGTCAGAGTCATGGTTGGTCCACCTCCCTATCCTATCTAGTACGGCGGATGAGGACATCCTTCCACACACATCCCCGTCGAAAACTACCGCGGGGGCTAATCCGCACGACCCCAGGCAACGGGCCGTGACCAAGGATATACTTCCGTCAGGCGTTGTCTCGCCCGGACGAATGCCCAACTTTTCCTCTATTTCGTTCAAGATTTGGGAGGCCCCGCCTATGTAACACGCCGTACCTTTACACACGACGCAGGTATGATCGCCGGGGGGCTTCAACGTGAAGTAATGGTAAAACGTGGCAACGCCGTACACCCTGCTGAGAGGAACTCTTAGAGTCTCCGCCACATACTTTAGGGCATCCAAATCAAGGAACCCGAAATGCTCTTGTACCGCATGGAGCGTTTCAATAAGGGCGTGGGATGCATTTCCGTGAAGACGCATGGTACGGTTGATCAGCCGCCACCTGCGGTCTTCCGCAAGCTTGGCTTTTTCTTCCACTTTTGCATCCATACTTCCGTTCCCTCCTTTTGTGGTGAGACGGGTCCGTGGTGGGGAACGATGTTCGACCCCACCCGGGCCGGGAACACTTTTAAGGAGCAACAATCATGCCAAAACCACGTGTTAGCATGTCGGGCGGGGGTAAACCCCGCCCCTACAGCCGCTTTTCGCTATCACGGCACAAACCCATGGGGTTTCCCCGCGTCACTCCTGTTGGGCCAAGCTCAACAGCGTTTCCGCCATCTTCGTGATGTATTCATTGGCCATCTTGAACGAATCGAGCATATCGCGGTACACGGATGAGGACTCCACGTTACAGAACCCGCCTTCGAGTCGTTCCCAGTGAGCCAGTTTGAAGTCTTCCACCATCTCGTTCAGCTTGTTTCCTTGGGAAATCACGGCCTGCAGGAGGACCTTGTTAGGGGCCCGGAACGCGTCCCGAAGGTTGTTCATCATGTCCGACAGGGCGGCAAAGAGCTGTTCGATCTCGCCGTGGGCCTTGTCGCTGAATGGAATGGCCCGTTCGGCCTTCACTCTGCAACAGGTTAGGATGTTCTCCAGAGCGTCTCCTACTCTCTCAAGCCGGAACGGAAACCGGATCACGCTCTTCAGAAGCTCGCCCTTGGCGCCCGAGCTTACCAATGCCTTTGTCAGGACCTGTTCCTGTTGGTGAACGTCCTCGGCCAACGCCGCGCATTGGTCCATCAAAGAGGCCGAACCGCTGATCGCGGCTTTGGACAGCAATCTGGACATCTCGATCAGCTTGCTGGCCGTGATCAACAGTCCTTCCTCAAGCCCCACGCCGTCCGTCACTTTCTTGGAGTGAAGCTCGTCGAGAAGCACCGCGGCCTGATCGAGCTTAGGACTCAACATCCTAAAGGGGTTTGCGAAGATCGACTTCTCTTTCATGGTCATTCCTCCTGACAAATGGGCCTGCCGCCGTTCCCAAGTCCGGCGGCGACCGTTGGTCTCCGTGGAGACGGAAGTCCGTTCACGTTCAAAAAGCTGATTACCTGCTTCATGGCTCGACCCGCCCTGCACGGCAGCCTTTTTTGAAAGACCGTGCGGCAAAACCGTGAGCCGCGGCACAGAGCCTGCGGGATGATCCTCGATTAGATCGGCCTTAATGGGCCTCCGCCTGAAGAGTGAGCATGATCCGTGCCAAAACGACCCCATGGCCGAATCGAAAAAAACCCCCTATAATAACCGTCGGTTATGGGCTCTTGAGCACGCGGCCGACGGAACCGGCAATAGAGAGAGGTTTTACGATGTGTGCAAAAAACTGACGGTTCTTGGTGGTGCATAAGGTTATCAAGGGGTTGAGGAGAAGAAGATTGTAAGATAAATCCGACAATACGCTTCCCGTTGTCGGATTTATCCGACAGTTTGGCCGGCCGTTGACGTGAAAAGCTCGACAAGGTAAAAGGTGAGGCGTTTCCGTTTCAAGCGGGACGTGCGTTTGGAAATGGGTGTTGGAAGACGCCCGGAGGGTTACGTGATGAGCGAGGCGTTCTCTAATCCGCCTGCGGGCGGTTCGTGGATAAGCTATACCCCGGAAGGTACGCTCAGTGTACCGGATGATCCAATAGTCGGATTCATCGAGGGCGACGGGGTCGGCCCCGATATATGGGCCGCGTCCCGTCCCGTGTTCGACGCGGCTGTAAACAAGGCCTCCAACGGCACCGGAAGAATCTGTTGGCGGGAGATCTCCGCAGGAGAGAAGTCGTTCCGGGATTGCGGAGAATATTTGCCGGCTAAATCGGTTGAAGACATCAAACGGACCAAGGTGGTCATCAAGGGGCCTTTAACCACTCCGGTAGGGAAGGGATACAGAAGCGTCAACGTGACCCTCCGCCGAATCCTGGACCTGTATGCCTGCATCAGACCGGTTCGATACGTGCCTGGGGCACCTTCTCCGGTGAAGTCGCCGGAGTTGGTGAATATGGTGATTTTCCGAGAAAATACCGAGGACGTATACGCGGGAATCGAATGGAAATCGGGAACACCGGAGGCCGAGCGAGTAATTAAGTTTCTTCGAGAAGAAATGGGAACAACGGTTAACCCCCTGTCGGGTATCGGAATAAAGCCCATGAGTCCCGGCGCCACGAAGCGGCTGGTGCGGCGGGCGATACTGTACACCCTTGAACAAGGCATGAACCGTGTTACCCTGGTTCACAAGGGCAATATCATGAAGTTCACGGAAGGGGCGTTCAGGGATTGGGGATATGAATTGGCCCGAGAAGAATTCGCGGGTCAAATGGTCGTCGAGTCGGAACTCGAATCCGCGGGGGGCGTTGTTCCGCCCGGGAAATTCCTAATCAACGACAGAATCGCGGATTCAATGTTTCAGCAAGCCCTGTTGAGACCCGAGGAGTACCAGGTGCTCGCCCTTCCTAACCTCAACGGCGATTACCTGTCCGACGCTCTCGCTGCCCAAGTCGGGGGACTCGGCATGGCCCCGGGGGCCAACGTGGGCGATACCGCGGCCGTCTTTGAAGCCACGCACGGCAGCGCGCCGAAATACGCCGGATTGGACAAGGTTAATCCCGGCTCCCTCCTCTTGTCGGGAGCCATGATGTTCGATCATATGGGTTGGAAGGCCGCGGCGGACTTGATAAGGAACGCGCTTGCCCGAACCGTCCAAGCGGGAACGGTCACGTACGACCTCGCGCGCCGGATGCCGAAGGCGAGGGAGGTTTCATGTTCAGCATTCGGAGAAGCCGTAATAGAAAACATGTGACATTCCGCTTCCGCGATCTGCGCGCCATGAACAAACTGCGCAATAAATTCCTCGTGTACGTCTTGGTCCCGGCGTTGATGATAACCGCGCTCATGTCCGTACTGTCCTATTTGGAAGCCCGTCGGATCGTTGTGAATTTAATGAAGAAATCCGCAGTGGTGGGACTTCAGCAGGCGCTGGCCCCAATAGAAGCGGGGGCGGGACGAGGCATGCAAACCCTTGAAACCCTGGCCGTCGCGGAACGCAATACCCACCTCACCGACGAACAACGCGTTCGGATGTATCGGGAGCTGGTCAAGACATTACCGCTTGATGTGATATTCATGGGTTTTCCCGACGGCCGCTTGGTCGCCGGCGCGGATAATTTCACACTGCCCCCGAGATACGACGTCCTTGAACAGACCTGGTATCGGCAGGCCCTGGCGCCTCAGAACCTTCCCATGCAGGAACGACTCAAGAGTTCAGACCAAGCGTGGTACCGTCAAATGCTCAAAGGGGAGGCGGCAATCCCTTCCTCACCTCAAATATCGGTGTTTTCGTCACATTACGTGTTGATCCTCAGCAGACGGGTTACGGACAAGGAAGGCCGTCTCATAGGCGTGATGGGTTATGAGATCCCGCTAAGTCACGTCAGGAAGAAGTTGGCTGAAGTAGCCCTGATTCAGGAGTTCAAAGGGACTGTTTGCTATGTTTTCACCGCGGCGGGCGAATTCCTGATGCATACGGACGAGAGCCGCCTGCACAAGAAATTAACCGATTCCGATTCCGACTTGACGAGGCAAATGTGGGATGCGGTCACAGCGGGGCAGGAGACTTGGTACGGTTGGGGGCCCAAGGATGGAGGACGCTACTTCGCCGGGTTCCGCAAGAGCACCTTCGGGCCGGCCTACCTGGGGGTCGAAATCCCCTTCAAGGAGGTTTTGAGGCCATACCATGAGTTGATTCACGTGGATGTTCTCGTCATGTTGCTGGGGTTGGGATCTCTCTCCATCATATTGGTGAAGATGGCGGCAAAGATCGCTCAACCGCTTCATATGCTCGCCGACGCTGCCGGACGGGTCACCAATGGGGATTACACCCCCAGGCTTCC
Source organism: Pseudomonadota bacterium (assembly GCA_043799015.1). GTDB lineage: Bacteria > Desulfobacterota > Desulfomonilia > Desulfomonilales > Desulfomonilaceae > JAZDOF01. The sequence goes on from JAZDOF010000926.1 coordinate 10,611, forward strand.
CGTGGATTCCAACGACGAACTGGCCGAAGTGGCCGACGCATTTAACAAGATGGCTGAGGGGCTGGAACAAAGGGATTTCATTCGCAACACCTTCGGCCGTTATATATCGCCGGAAGTGGTTACGACGCTGCTGGACTCGGAGGACGGTCTAAAACTGGGCGGTGAAACCCGCGACATCTCGGTACTGATATCGGACCTGCGGGGATTCACGTTCCTCACCGAGAATCTACCGCCCCAGCGCGTCATCGAACTTCTTAACCGTTACATGGGGAAAATGCTGGAAATACTCCTTGATAACGGAGCCATAGTCGACGAGCTGGTGGGGGACGGAATTCTGGCATTCCTGGGTGCTCCCAATCCGATGCACGACCACCCCGCGCGCGCAGTGACCTGCGCATTGAAAATGCAAGCCGCTATGGACGAAATCAACGCCATGAACGAGGCGGACGGCCTACCCAGACTTGAAATGGGCATCGGAGTAAACACGGGAAGCGTGGTGGTGGGAAACATCGGTTCCGAAAGAAGGACCAAGTACGGCATCGTGGGGTCCTGCGTCAATTTTGCCGGCCGTATCGAGTCGTACACGGTCGGAGGGCAAATCCTTATCAGCGAAAGCACCTACGAGAGGATCAAGGACCTTGTGACGGTTCGGGACGAAGTGCGGGTGGAAATGAAAGGCTTCGGGGCCCCGGTATCACTGTACGACGTGACCGGGATACGCGGGCCGTATCGAGTGGACCTGAATCATAGTAACGACCCCGCCCCGCGCCCCATTAAACATACGCTCCCCATACGTGTGCAACAACTGGACGGGAAGGTGGTGACTTCGGCGGTTGAAGAGGCACGGATCACTCATCTTTCCGAATCTCAAGCGGTGATACTTATGCCGATCGCCTTGAATGAGCGAGCGGACGTTAAGATAGAGATCCTGACGGACGGTTCGGCGGGCGAAGTTTTTGCCAAGGTGGTTACCGTGAAGGAATCGGGGTCGATGTACGAATCGCTTGTAATATTTACCTATCTTCCCTTCGAGGTTCGAGCGGTTTTCAGGCGCAGATTCGCGGAGGCATGATCGGCGACGCGGTTCCTTCAGATTGGTTTTCGCCGGTGAATATTACGGGTTGTTTTTGGTTCCGAACGATGCTAAGATCGTCAGGATTAGGATACGCCCCCGGTAAACACCCGGCGAATTACGAAAAGGAGGGCTTGTGGATGCCTATTTTCGAGATCCAAGGAAGAAAGTTCGATGTTGATGAGGACGGGTTCCTTCAAGACCCCTCGATTTGGGACGAAGATGTGGCCAAGCTGTTTGCCACGACCGAAGGTATCGTGGAACTGACGGACGAACACTGGAAGGTGGTTCATTATCTGAGAAATTACTACCTCGAGTTCAACATCGCCCCGATGATCAGAAAGGTTTGCAAGGACACCGGTTTCAAGCTGAAGAAGATCTACGAGCTGTTCCCCTCCGGCCCTGCAAAAGGTGCGTGCAAGGTCGCGGGACTGCCGAAGCCGACCGGCTGCGTGTAACCGCGTCCGCGCTGCGTCGCCATTGTGTGGCGCCCTGTGCTCGAGCCTCGCTGATTCCCACTTTCCGTCTTTCCGAGGTCAAGACCTGCCTGGAGGAGGGAGTGACCGGGGCGTGGCAGTGGAGCGGACCAAAAAGGGGGCAATGAACTCGCCGGCATGAAGAGATGCGAGCCGGATTCGAGTTTTTGCTTTTCTCTCGCACGACGAGAGCATAATCCGTCCATCTCTTTGCCCGTAAAGTCATCTTTCCGCCAGGCATTCAAGCCTCGTATCCCCGTGGTGTTCCGGTACGATCACGTCGTACGGCAGCGGCTGAAGGCCCACCATTGCGTGCTCCGGGGATCAAGGTGCGCGCCGACGAATGCGGCCCGCGACCTCGCCTTGTCCGTCCCTCGTAAGACCGCCACGTGTTCAAATCCGCAATAGTTTCCGATGATCATTAAACATCAATGCCTCCGGCGTACGGGTAATACCCCTATTGTTTAGTCGACGGGTTGCCGGCATAATAGGGGGTTATGTTATCTCAATGAGCCTTCCGGAAGATCAGGAGATTTTGATGGACC
>JAZDOF010000962.1:0-5153 GCA_043799015.1 Pseudomonadota bacterium
CCCGTAAGTGAATGGTTACTCGCCCTCTGCCTTTTCTCTTGCGGAGCGCGCCTCTCCGACATAGTATAAGATCGATTCAGACCGGACACGGACCAACACCCCCAAAGCGACCGTACGCGGCATGACGGGTTCTCAGGAAACGGGCCATGACACCTAAATTCGTATTCGGTGACGACAACCCGGCTTTTTCCCTTGTAGAGGAGAGCGGCTTTTTTAGGCTATCGATGACTGAATCCGAAATCGAGGCCCATCATGTGGAGGACTTCCTTGATACTACCGTCGAATGGCTGAGCACAAATCCATCAAAAGGAATACTGATCGACTTCAGCGGGGTGAAATCCGTCTGCTCCGATTTCGTGGTCCATGTTCACCGGTACTATGAGCAGATTAAGACGCGCGGTCTGTACGTACGCTTCGTGAACGTAGACCCAACGATTAAGGACTACATCGACGTTTCCAACATTACGGTCGTTCTGAGCGCACCCATGCTGGAGAAGCCTTCGGTAAGCGCTCGACAGGTGCTCAAAGATCTGGCCCGGAACCTCTCCGACGATGAATTGATGAAGAGGCACGGTCTTTCCCAAAAGGGCCTGGAAAGCATGTTCAGAAAGCTGGTTAAGAAAGGTCTCATAAACCAAGAGGCGCTGGACATGCGTCGTGATTTCCGGAAGCCCCCCCAGATTCAGGTACCTAACGAAGACGACTCCGGCGGCCCTAAACAGGCCGTTGACGCTTCGGCAATCATGCGGGACATCCGCAACAATGTTTCGGACATGGACCTGATGAGAAAATACAGACTCACGCGGAAAGGCCTGCTGAGCCTCCTGAACAAGCTTGTCAACGCCGGACTTCTTAGCCGGAAGACCCTCGAAGAACGCAGCAGGCACCGCCCGGATCACTGAAGTGGGGGCGTCCCATTGCTCCGTTAGCGTAACCATCCACTTATGAGCGGAAAAATCGGCTCTCAACGTGGCGCAGGCTTTCTAGCCTGCGGATTTTGTAAAAGAAAGCCTCGGCAGCCTGGAAAGCCTGCCCCACGAGACTGAATGGTTACCCCGTTAGCGTCCGTTTCCCTTGACTTGGGGGGCGATTCGTGAAACGAAGTCCAGGGCCGGTGGCGTCGGGGCGCATCCGGCAGCAGGTATGGGGTCTGTTTCTTGAGAGGTGTGGCCCGATGGTGCAGGTACGGTGTCCGGAATGCGGATTTCTACAAACCTTGTCCGAATCGAGGTTTTTTTCCATACCCGAGGACTACATTCCGTGCCCCCATTGTCGCGCCCGAGTCCCCAAGGAGTGGACGCCGACCTCCGACGAATCCATGCCTGAAGAGACCCAGCACAAGATCCTTGCTTTCACATTACGCATTCTCAATAGCGGGGACTTTTCGAGAGAGATAGTCCATGCCCTGGAGTCGTTGGTCAGGCATTACGGGCATCGTGAAGGAAGCGCCAAGGCCCTCGCACTGGCCTACGCGGGACTTGAAGAGCTCGGGAAGGCCGAGGAATTCCTGCTTCAGGCCCTGGAGAATACTCCTGAAGACCCTGAGCTGCTAAGGTGTATGATGAGGGTCAAGTTCGATAGGGAGTTCTATTCGGACGCGGCACAATACGGCAGCCTTTTGTTGGAAAGCGCGGGCGCTGCCGTACTTGATGAGGACATAGCGCGACTATCATTGGCCTTCGCATATCTCGACAAGCTCGATGAAGCACGTAACTTGCTGGAATCCTATCCGGACCTTAATCCGCGCAATGCCTTGGTCAAACAGGCAGGTAAAATGGTGGGCCGTGGTACGACACGCGGCTTCGGCACGTTTGTTGCCGAATGGAAGCCGCTGCATCGACTGATCGGTATGATCAAGACCGGCGCACTAAAGGCGCTTCCGGCAAGGGTACGCGGGGCCGGGTCGGGGGGGGCCGGATCGTCCGATGGTGTGGAGGCAACGAGTTCGGGCGGACTTGAGACGGGAGCAGCCGGACCCGGGGACGAGGAAGCCCCAACGCTCGGAGGAGGGGGCGCCAAGGTTCCCGTACTGCTGGAGTACTGGATATATACATCAGCGGAATCCGTACCGACGTGGGAGAGTATCGGCAAGAGGCTCGCCGAATTGCACGACGGCCCCAAGGAAACGGCCCGAGTGTTGAGGATGCTCGAGTTCTACTCGGAGAAGAAAAGGCTTACCCTCGACTATGTTTTCAAACGAGACGCCGGCGACCTTTTTCATTATCCTCCGGAGCTCATACCCGCCAACTCCCGAAAACTGAGCGAAAAAGAAAAACACATATTGACCGAAGCCCGAATGATAGTGCGATTGCGCTTGGTACCCGCGGAACGGGCCGGATTGGACTACCTGGCGTTCATGGTTCGTTTCGTGGAAGCGGTGCGCAGTCTCACCGACGGAGTGGTTCAGGACGCGGTGTCGCACTCCCTGTGGGGAAGTGAGGAGTGGAAAACCAGGGTCGTGGACGATCCGCTGGACTCACCGGCCGAATCACACCTTCATTTCGAGGTTCTTGAGGAACGAGGCAACGTATGGATCCACAGCCACGGTATGCAAAAGTTCGGACTCCCCGATGTGGAGATGGAGGGAATACCCCGGGACCTTGCGGCCGCCGGCAGGCATTTGCTTACGGGAACGGCCGATCACCTCATACTGGATCGCAACGCTGATTTTGATTTCGAGTCGCCTCGTGAAATCCCTAACACTCCCTTCTTGTTCCTCATGAGCCCTTCGTCGAAGGATGAAGAAGGCCATTTTCCGGTGGGCAGCCTACGAATTCTTCCATATGTTGCGGATTACGATCCCATGAGCACCGGAACTCTTCGCCACGTCCTAAATTTAGTCAAACTGAGGGCCCGAAAGGACGCGACCGTGGGCCGACAGGCCGGAAATCGGGAGGACAAATCCCGAAACAAGGATGAGGAATTCAATAGGGTCGACCGACGTCGGCGCATGATCGACGCGCACAATAGAGCGAAGGCGGAACTGCCTCGTTTCAAAAAAAGTTTTCAAGCAGCGTCTCCCAAGGAAGGGACGGTGCATGCGGTCAAGGTCGGTTTTCCCGCGCAAGGTGGCGATTTCGAATGGATGTGGGTCACCCTCGAGGACTGGCAAGGTGCCTCAATAGTCGGGCAACTACAGAACAGACCGGTGCTCAGGAGGGACCTGGGCCTTGGTGCTCGCGTTCAACTACATGAGAGCGAGATTTTCGATTGGGTTATCAGTAGCCGCGGCGCCATCGTGAGCGGGGCGTACACCGAGGGGCTTTCCCCGGTGAATGTCGCGGTCTGATGCCGTAACCTCGTGCCGACAAAAGGAGGGCGACCCCTCCGAACGGCCGTCCATGGGCTGTGGGCCGCTTCGCCGGCAAGTATTTTATGAGACGGACGCGGGGACGGATTCCTCATTGCGGCGGGCCTGTCCCAACGGAAGACCCAATTCGTTCCCGTTCACGACGATCATCGAGTTTACCGGGCCTTTCTTGGCCTTGTACAGGGCGTCGTCCGCGGCGGCAATGAGATCCGACACGGACATACGGGACGGATCATACCGTACGATACCCGCCGACATTCCCACGTCGGCACTGATCCGGCAGCTTCGCTCAAGACAGGCCCGCACGTTGTCCATGACTCTTCGCATGCACTCGGATGCATTGGCGGCCGGGGTGTTCGGGAATGCCGCAATAAACTCATCTCCCCCGTAGCGTCCCGCAAAGTCCGCTGTGCGCAATTGTTTCCTGAATATGGCTCCTACCGCTTCCAAGACCGTATCGCCCTTGATGTGACCCAATTCATCGTTGATGAGCTTGAAATTGTCCAGGTCGCAGAGGCAAACACTGAGTGGTGTCTTGTACCGTCGTGCTGCGGCGCAAGCCATAGTCAACAACTTCATGAAATGGTGTCGGTTGAAAAGGTTGGTCAGCCTGTCGTGGGTCGCCAGATAAACCAGTTCCCGCTCCAGGAGTTTGCGTTCGGTAATGTCCCTCGCTATGCCCTGCAGGCCTGCCACGGCACCGGCCTCGGTCAAGAGGTGTACGTTCTGCCCCAACCATACGGTCTTGCCGTCTTTGGTACGGATGGGGATCTCGTGGTACGTGTCCGAGACCCCTCGTCGGACTTGAAGACGGTAGAAACGTCCCACGCGCGCACGGTGATCGTCATCAATAAGATTGAGTACTTCGGTACCTATAAGCTCTTTTTCGGGGTATCCGGTAATGTTGACGGCCACGGGGTTGACAAGGGTCAGGCGCCCGTCGGTATCGGTTACATAGACAATATCATTGGCTTTATCAATCAATTGTCTGTACCGTCGTTCCGATTCCGCGAGCACTTCGCCGGCACGCTTACGAAACGTAATATCCGAACAGTACGCGGCTACTCCGGTTACCATGGAATCTTCTGCGAAAACCGGGAAAAATGTCGCTTCGAATACGGCTCCCCCGGTTTCCGCTTCGAACCGCACGGGGCGACAGGTCCGGATGGCCTCTTGAAAATGGGCGTCGGCTACGGCGTAGTCCTCTGCAGGAAGGCACTCGAAGGCCGGCCTTCCAATCAGTTCGGCCACGCTCTTGCCCACTTTGCGGGCAGCGACTTCATTTAGGGTGATGATGGTGCCGTCGCGGTCAAGAAGGAGCGCCATGTCCGACGTGGCGTTCAAGAGGGCCTGAAGTGTCTGAACGCTTTCTCTCAATGCCGCATCGGTCTTCTTCTGAGCCGTAATGTCGCGAACCGTGCCCTGAAAGCCTATGGTCCGGCCCGCTCGATCGCGACGGACCGTCACGGAAAGCAGGCAATCCGCCGGGGAACTACCCTTGGTCCTAATCCGGGCCTCAAAGTCTTTTACAAAACCCCGTTGCTCCATCGACGCGATCAGTTCGGCCGGTTCACCAGGGTCGAGGAAAGTGGAACACAATCCGGACTCAAGGATTTGTTCACGAGTCAAGCCGAGCAAATCCAGAAGCGCTTGATTACCGTCCACCAAGATGCCGGCCGACGTGGTGATAAAGATGGCGTCACGACTCATTTCCACAAAGCGGCGAAATTTTTCCTCGCTCTCTCGCAACCGTTTTTCCATCACGTGCCGGTAAAGGGCCGTCTCAACCGCAATCAGCAGCTCTCTCTCCGAGAACGGCTTGAGTAGAAAACCGTATGGAGCG
>JAZDOF010000968.1:0-5204 GCA_043799015.1 Pseudomonadota bacterium
TTGAGAAGTTACGTATCGAGAGCGTCCCGATCGCCCCTTTCGATATGAACGGCATCAGCAGCGGATATCGCTTGACACTTCCCGTCTTGACCTGTATAAAGCCCACGGGGACTTGTTTGTTCTGTGCTTTCCAGTGAAGTGCAATGTTTAAGGAGGGTATTATGACTAAAGCAGATCTCGTTTCCCACATCGCCGAGCAGGCGACCATATCCAAGAAAGCCGCAGCGGCGGCTTTGGATGCGGTGGTGGTGGCTATTCACGAGGCTTTGAAGAAGGACCAGAAGATAAGAATAGCGGATTTGGGCAGCTTCAGCGTAATCAAAAGACAGGCTCGCCAGGGAGTTAATCCCCGCACGGGCAAACCTATCAATATTCCGGCCACTACGGCCCCGAAATTTACGGCGGCAAAAGCCTTGAAGGACGCAGTAAAAGGTTGAATTCATGCGGGATACGTGACGGAGCATCGGGCACCCCAAATGCCCACCGGCGTCACGGGCCGGCGCCCCGTCACGGGCCGCGATTCTCCCGTTCCTTCCTGCCCTACCCCACTCCGATTCAAGCTTTTCTTAGAGTTTCCACAAGCACCGTCACACACTAAATCAACCCGAACACATCTCCCTCACATCCGCTCCACCTTTTCCACCAGTTTGACGTTCTTCAGTCCGTGGATGATGCGATTAAGGTGCTCCAAGTTGTTTACCGTGATGATGAAAGTGCCTTGAGCCAGTTCGTCGTTTACCGCCTCCATCTGTGCCTTGACGATATCGGAATTATTGGAGGAAAATACGCCGCCTATGATCGCCAGAAGTCCGACCTGGTTTTTGGCATGGACCGAGAGCTTCACGGTTCGAGGCTGTGGTTGTTCCTCGTCCCACGAAACGTCGACCACTCGCCGGGTATCCACTACTGCGGCGATGTTAAGGCAATTGGCCGCGTGGACGCTCACCCCCCGACCTTTGGTGATTATCCCCTTGATGGAGTCTCCCGGGAGCGGGTTGCAGCATTTGGCGAACTTGACCATGACATCCATTAGACCTTGAACGCGGATTCCGCTCTTGTCCGCGCTCGGCTGCTTCTTGAAGCCTTTCTCAAGCTTGAGATCGGCCTTGGCCTTCTCCCTTTCCTGCGGAGGCACGAGCTTTGTTATCAGCATCTTCGGGGAGACCCGACCATAGCCTATGGCGGCGTACAAGTCCGTCTCGTTCCGGAAGCTATGCTCCTTCGCCAGTTGAAGGACCTCTCCCTCCTTCTCGGCACGTACCAGGTCGATTCGCCACTTCTTCAATTCCCTTTCGGTGGTGTCCCTCCCCATCTCGATGGCACGGTCCCGTTCTTCGGCGAGCACATACTGGCGTATTTTTGTCTTGGCTCGGGCCGTCTTGACGATCTTCAGCCAGTCCTTGCCGGGCTTCTGGTGGGGGGACGTGACTATTTCCACCGTGTCCCCCGTTTGAAGCTCATACTTCAACGGAACCATCTTGCCGTTTATCTTGGCCCCTACGCAACGATGCCCCACTTCAGTGTGAATCGAATATGCGAAATCCAACGGTGTGGCGTTTTTTGGGAATTCCTTTACTTCCCCTTTGGGCGTGAACACGTAGACTTCGTCGGGATACAGGTCCACCCGCACATTTTCAAAGAACTCTCTCGGATCTTCCAGGTCCTTTTGCCACTCCATCCACTGGCGCAGCCAGCCTATCAGCTCAGTGTCCTCGTCCTTGACGTGTTTCCCTTCCTTGTACGACCAGTGGGCGGCAATCCCCTCCTCCGCGACCATGTCCATCTCCGGGGTACGGATCTGAATCTCTATTCTTCTTCCCTCCGGCCCCACTACCGTTGTGTGTAAGGATTGATAACCGTTGCGTTTAGGCATGGCCACGTAGTCCTTGAACCGCCCGGGAACCGGGCGCCACAACGAGTGCATAAACCCGAGCACGGCATAGCAGTTGCTCACGGTATCGACTATGATTCTAAAGGCGGTGAGGTCATGGATTTGCTCGAAGTCGATGTTCTGCGTCATCATCTTGCGATGGATGCTGTACAAATCCTTGGTCCGGTGCTTTATGTCCGCAACATAATTATGGGCTGAGAGTTTATCCTTAATGATCTCGAGTATGCTATCGACGTACTTTTCCTGTTCTTTGACGCTCTCGTCGCGACGACAGCGCAGATTCTCATATACCTCCGTATTTAGATAACTGAAGGCCAGTTCTTCAAGCTGGGTCCTCATCCAGTATATGCCCAGCCGACTGGCCAACGGACCATAAATGTCCAGCGTTTCCTGTGCGATACGCCTTTGAGCATCCGCAGGCATGTAATGAAGGGTTCGCATATTGTGGAGGCGATCGGCAAGCTTGACCAGCAGTACCCTTATGTCCTGGCTCATTGCCAGGATCATTTTGCGGAAACTCTCGGCCTGGCGTTGCTCCTTGGATTGAAACTCCATTTTGCTGATCTTGGTGACCCCGTCCACCAGCTTGGCGATCTCAATTCCGAAGAAAGCTTCGATTTCCGCGAAGGTCGTTCGTGTGTCCTCCACCGTATCGTGAAGAAGTCCGGTAGCCACGGAAGCTTCATCCAGCTTCATCTGAGCCAGTATGAGGGCCACGGCCAGCGGGTGGACCAGGTACGGCTCCCCGGATCGCCTGGTCTGACCGTCATGAACCCTTCCGCTAAAAGCGTAGGCCCTACGAATCAAGTCCAGGTCCGCGTCCGGGTAGTGCATTTTTACCGTGTCCTGCACATCGCCGAACCTTACTATTGATGTTCCTTGGGCATCCATAATTAAGTGATTTCAGTATTCTTTTTCGAATAAATAAACTCTCGAAAACCAGCGATTGGATAAGGCGGCGTTGCCTCATCAGACAAGACGGCGGTTCAACGACGACGTCTGTTCACGCTCCTGCGTTCGGGTTTTAGGTGCGTCCGTCGTCCGTCCTTATCGGTTTTACCCTGCCTCTTCCTGAAGATCAATTTCAGCGGAGCCCCGCCGAAGCCGAGACTCTCTCTGATGCGGTTCTCAATGTGCCGTTTGTAAGAAAAGTGAATCGACTCCGGGTAATTACACGAGAAGACAAACGTCGGCGGAGCCGTCCTTGCCTGGGTCATGTAGTAAATCCGAATTCGTTTGCCGCCTTTATGAGTTCCCGGGGGATGTTCGGCCGTGATCTGCCCCAACAGGCGATTGCATTCGGCCGTGGGGATTCGTTTGTTGATACTGCGGTGAAGTTCATCGACCGCGTCGAATATCTTTACCGCCCTCGTACCCTCCAAAGCCGACAGGGTGAGCACCGGGGCATGATCAAGGTATCTGAACGCTTGATGGACACCTTCGACGTACCGCTGATGGGAGTTGGAGTCTTTTTCCACGAGATCCCACTTATTCAGGAGCAGCAGCACCCCGCGGTACCTTTCGTGGGCGTACCCCGCGATCCTCGCGTCCTGCTCGGTAACCGGTTCGGTCGCATCCATCACCACAAGGACTATGTCGGCCCTGTCCACGCTCTGGAACGCCTTGATAACGCTGTATTTCTCGACGCGGTCCACGATTCGGGACCGGCGCCTTATCCCGGCGGTATCGATAAAAAGGTACTCCTTCCCGGAACGACGGACTGTGGTATCTATGGAATCGGTCGTAGTGCCGGGCTTTGGATTGGCAACGAGACGCTCTTGACCCAGGAGAAGGTTTATTAGGGTCGATTTACCCACATTGGGCCGTCCTACCACCGCGATCTTCGGCGGTTGTTCCACGGGTTCGTCCCCAGGCTCCGGAGGCGGCTCAGGCTCGGGGATCTCATCCAGCAGAACATCTAAGAAGTCCCCCACTCCGTAGCCGGTCATGGCGCTTATGGGAAAGACCTCATCGACCCCGAGGGAGTAAAAATCGGCTATCAGGTTCTCGTGCTTCTCCGAGTCGATCTTGTTGGCCGTGAAGAACACCTTCTTTTCGGCCCTTGCCAGTGTGCGAACGATTTCTTGATCCGATGGCGTCGCGCCGGATCGGCCGTCCCCCATGAAAACTATGATATCGGCCTGTTCTATGGCCAACATGGTCTGCGTGCGCATTTGGCTCAGGAGGACGTCCGCTGTGCTCGGTTCGAATCCACCGGTGTCGACGACGACAAAGGATTTGTCGCGGATTGTGGCCTCCGCGTAGTTCCTGTCACGGGTAAGACCGGGGGTATCTTCCACGAGGGCTTTTCGCGACTTGGTTAGGAGGTTGAAAAGAGTGGATTTCCCTACGTTCGGTCTTCCGATTATTGCGACGAGTTTCTTCCGTGTAGTGCCTGCCATAACCCTACCTATAACACATCATTGATGCGAGGGGGGAGATGTATCCCCGAAGCGAACGTACGCCAGGGTTTGCCCTCGGTTCACAACCCCAGCGCATTGTGCTCGTTTCTCGATAGTTTTTCCACCATTGATCCGAAGGATTGTTGACCGTAGGAGGACGATCCTGCACGATCCATCATGGCCCAATGGTGGAAGCCGCTCGGCTCAGCGTCCTGCCTGGATGCGCGCACCCGTTTCCAATGGGCGCGGGACCGCCGGTCCGTTCGGTCCGATGCCTCCGGTGGAAGCTGCGCAACGAACCATGAAGGCCGTCGGGGGCCTCGTTCGGCGTTTCAGCCCTAATCCGTGAACCTTTTGCGGCCCTCTTCGTATCTCGGTGACTTTGTGGTTTAATTCTCTCGGTGGAACAACGGTCCGGCTGAACGGCACCGGGCCGACTTTCATGGTAACCCTGCCGAGGTGCTCGGCCATCACCAAAACCGTTTCCAGAGGATCGAAATGAAAAAGCTTGCGTTCCTGCTCATAGGCCTCCTGTCGGCTCTTGCCTCGCCGGCTATGTCGGGTGAGATCAAGGATTCCGAATCCGCGACGCACGGTTCCGACTCCTCGCGTTACAGAATTGTGGATACGTACGCGTTTCCCGGTTTCAAGGTTATTCAGTTTACATTACCGGTACTTTCCGTGTATTCATACCTACTGGTCAGCAATGGGGAAGGTCTTTTGGTGGACCCGGTTAGGGATATCGCCTTCTACCTTGAGACCGCAAAGAAAGAAGGGGTAAAGATTACCGGCGTGTACCTTACCCATTCCCACGCGGACTTTGTTGCCGGCCATACCGAGATGAAGAAGGCACTGAATACGACGATCTATCAGAGCCACAAATCCGGAGCGGAGTATTCCATCCGCGCGGT
>JAZDOF010000981.1:0-3772 GCA_043799015.1 Pseudomonadota bacterium
TATCGTAATGGTGTGGGGCGCCGTTGGCTTGGGAGTGAACCTGGTCTCCCCCAACGGCATTCCGTGGATCTACGTTCAAGCCAAGACAGTAGAGCTTCATGGCATAAAGGTTGAACTCATAGACGAAAAGGAAGCCCGGAAATTTTTTGGGAACGGTGAGACCGTTTTTGTCGATTCCCGTACTCATGAAGACTACGACAAAGGCCACGTCGAAGGCTCCGTTTTTCTGGGACCCGAAGACGTAGAAGAGCGCTACGTCTCCGTTCAGCCGCTGCTGCCGGAAGAATCCAAAATCATCCTGTATTGTTACGGTCCGGAATGCGATATGGCGGAGCGGGTTGCCGAATTCCTCGGTGGGCTCGGTTACCGGGACATGTCGATCATGACCGCAGGCTATGCAGCCTGGGAGCATGCGGGTTTTCCGGTGTCCCGGTCGTCCGGCAAGGAATAGACGGGCAGGCAGCGTTCCGGAGGCTCGGCATGAATCCTTCGACTGACCCTTACGAAGTGCTCGGCGTCGACTCAGGCTCCACCGGAAGGAAAATCAAGGAGCGGTACAGGATTCTTTCGAAAAGGTATCACCCGGATCTGAACCCCGGCAATTCAGAGGCCGAGGAGAAATTCAAGCTCGTACAATGGGCTTACGACCACATAACCGGTCGCGGGAAACGCCCTCGGTGCGGAAAAGGGACGTCCAATCCGCAACCGCCGGCCGGTGATCCGGAGCATCCGTTTATGGGTTTCTTTGAAGCTCTCAAGTCATACGGCTCAAAGAGAGGCCGCCGTACACTGGAAGGGCAAGGCTGAAAAGTGGAACAAAGCAGAACACTGAAGATTCATACGGCCGGCGAATACCTGACTTTTCTGTTCAGGCTGTTCATCGGGGGACTCTTCTTGTACGCGAGCGCGTACAAGATTCTCGATCCTGCTGCTTTTGCGGTATCCATCCGTAACTATATGCTGTTGCCCCCTGAATGGAGCAACATGGCTGCGGTGGCCCTCCCGTGGATCGAGGCGGGGGCGGGGATGTTCCTGATCCTCGGTATTCAGACCAGGCCGTCGGCAGTCATCACAACCGGCCTCCTGGGAGTCTTCCTTTGCGCGGTGGTGTACGCCTACTCGATAGGTCTGGACGTAGACTGCGGCTGTTTTTCGTCCGCTAAGGGATCGGAAGGCCGTATAGGCGCTTATCACATCGCACGGGATACGGGGCTGTTTTTGGTTTCTCTGTGGATTGTGATCCGGGACACGGGGCAGTTGAGTGTCGAGAGGCTATGGCCCTCCGGGGGCCTGAGGCCGGCCTGCGCCCGGGAGTCATGATCCGTATTTTTGTCTTGTGGAGCGGCTTTTGCGCACCACTGTCTTAGGCTTGGTATTGCCGCTGCCGTCAATATGTGACGGTTATTTCACAGATGAAAGGTTTATGAAATGCGTAAAGTTCTTGTGTTTGTTGCGGCGGTGCTCGCCATGGCGGCAATGGCAACCGCTGTTTCCGCCTGTGGATGCGGCGGGGGCAAAATGAATCCTGAGCCGATTGACAAGGTTCTCGGTAAAGCCTAAATCGGCTGGGAGTGGGGAGCGGATTTGGACCGGCTGAACGCCTTCGGTTCAGACGAGAAAATCCGCTCCCCAACACAAGCTGAGGAACGTGTACCCGGCGCATGGAAACAACTTGACTGAGCATTCGTCAAGAATGTCCATCGACGAGAGACAATGAGGATTCGGACCGGCCTGAAAATGCCTGCCGCGAAATGACCGGCAAGCTTGGCGGAATTCACTCCGACGGCTTGTCCCAAGCCCCATGAACTCTCAAATCATAAGGCTACAGAAAGGATAACGATATGTCGCAAGATTGTTGTTCGCCAAGCGGCAATACCATGATTCTCGCGTGTTCGGGAGCGTCAAACCTGGGGCAGCTTTCCAACCAGGCCGCAGTGGAACTGGCCCGGGAAGGGTTCGGGAAGATGTTCTGCCTCGCCGGTATCGGCGCGCACCTCAGCGGTTTCGTTCAGTCGGCCAAGGACGTGCCCGCCATGGTGGCAATCGACGGGTGCCCGGTGGCGTGCGCCAAGAAAATTCTCGAGCATGCCGAAATTCCACTCCGGGCGTACCTTACCATTTCAGATCTTGGCATTGAGAAGAACTCCGACACCAACCTGAAACCTGACGAGCTCCAACGGGTCAAGGCCGCGGTAAAGGAAGCATGCAGCGGACAGGCGGCCGATTGGAAGGAATACGGCTGCGGCCCCGGAGGGTGCCGGGTCTGACATGTTTCAAGGGCGGGTGTCCAGCTGTTCGGACACACGCTGCCGGTTGTTTTCCGGATTCAGGCACGGGCCGTGAGGAATGACGCAATGAAGACAAAAGGATTTCAGACGAGGGGATTTGTCTCCCTACTGACAGCGGCAGGGTTCATCGTGATGACCGTGTCCGGCCTGGTGGCTTATGTCGTTCCTCACGGCCGGATTGCCTATTGGACTGACTGGAGTTTTCTTGGGCTCACCAAGGAAAATTGGGGAAACATGCACATCGCTGCAAGCATCCTTTTCGTCTCGGCAGGCTGCTTCCACATCTATTTGAACTGGAAGCCGCTTATGCGCTACATTGCCGGCACTGCACAAGAAGGCCTTAAGCTGAAAAGGGAGCTATTCCTGACGCTTGCACTCACCGCATTCGTCCTTTTCTCTGCAATTTTCCGCGTACCACCTTTGAGCTATCTGCTGGACCTGAGCGACTTTGCCAAAGAATCCTGGGTAAGCCGGGAATACGAGCCGCCGTTTGGTCGCGCCGAGTTGCTCGGCTTAGACTCCTTTTGCAGAAAAATGGACATCCCTGTTGAAAAGGCGGTGGACGCACTGAGGGCGAAGGGAATCAGCGTGCGCGATGTGAATGAACCGCTGCAGGATATGGCCCGGAGGAACAAACTCAGTGCCTTGAAGCTGTATATGGCCATCAAGCACCTGGAAGAAAAACATGCCCCGGCGGTTGCGGACCGGAGTTTAACGCCTCGAATGGTCGAGGACCAGTTTTCGGGGTCGGGGGTCGGCCGTAAGACGATGGGGGAAGTCGCGGCTTCTCTGAAGCTCGACGTCGCGACGATGAAACAGCGTCTGGCTGCCGTGAAAATCGGCGTCCGGGATGATGAGCCCATAAAGCAGGCTGCGGAGCGGACGGGCCTTCAACCCATCGAGCTGTTGAAGGTCATGCTGATAGATGGGTACAAGCCTCAACGATGACCTTTGCCGATGATCATGTTGTCCGGACGGGAACATTCTTAACACACCGGAGTCAAGAACGGAGAGTAGGCGCGATCCGGGACTCCGGAAGGAGGAATCGGTCGTGAGAACAATGGGCGTATTGCTTGCAGCCGTGATGATCGTAGTCTTCGGAATGACGACCTTCAGCGCGGCCGAGTTCTATGTTGTCAAGAGCAGGTCGGGAATCCTGAGGGTTGTCGATCATAAGCCCAAAGGCAATGCAACCGTGGTGAAAGGGCCTTTCAAGACGTTGGACGACGCTCAAAAGGCTCTGAAAGACGTTAAAGAACCGTAATGCAGGGGATTTCCGCCTTAGGTGCCGGCAAGATTAACTCCGCGGCGCCCGGGCCGTCCGCCGCGGACTTAACACGGCCTCAGGACCGGAGCGTTTTCAATCGTTGGAGTTCAGTTCCTAATTCTTTGACCCGAAAGCGGACTCGTAATGAAGAATATTCTGCGTACCAGCCTGATGGTACTCGCATGTGTGATCATGGTTGCACCGGCTGCCCTGCCGG
>JAZDOF010000986.1:0-2553 GCA_043799015.1 Pseudomonadota bacterium
GAAGTCGAAGCCTCCGAGAACTCCAAAATGGCCGAACTGAACACCAAGTTGCAGAAGGTTGCCGGAGACTTGGAGAAACGGACGGCCGAATCGGAAAAACTGCGTCAGGAACTCCAGGAGCGGACCCAGATCCTTCAGGCACTGAAGGCCGCGGTGAATGACGCGGGCAAGCTGAAGACCAACGCTGAACTCGAAGTCGCACGCCAACGCGAATCCTTGGATGCCTCGAACAAAGAGTTGGAAAAGGCCCGGATAACCACCGAACAGTACCGCAACAACTTACAGCAATGGCAGGCGAGTCTCGCGGAATGGCAACAAGCGGCCGAACAATGCAAGGGAGAAAACGAAAAGTTACAGGCGGACTCGGAACGTCGGGCGGCCGAAATAAAACAGTATGCGGAAACCGTTGCCAAGCTCAACGAAGCACTTCTGTTGATGAAGCGCGAGCTTGTTCAGGCCCAGGCCGAGGTCCCGTCGTCGGTGGAGAAAATATTGGAAGCTCCGTTAACGCGTGACGAACAGGAAAAATCATCGAGTTTGTACTGATTATTACCGGCACTATCGTCCCATGTAATCGTTCACCACGAGGAATAAAGAATGAACCACCAAGACACAAAGGCACAAGGAAATCAAAGGGTAATATTTTTCAGCATCCTGCCGGCCAAGAGCCCGGTTTCACGGCCGGGCGGAAACGATTTGCACATCAACCGGTATTTGTTAATTATTTCAAATTCTTCTTCGTGACTTGGTGCCTTCGTGGTTTGATTTTCCGGGGCCGGCGAGCCGTCTCGCTGTGAACGTTTACCCTCCGTTTAGGTCCCGGGCCGTGGGCAACATCATCCTCCTTACCCGTTCGGCAATTCTTTCGGAACCGAGGTTTACCTCCACGCGCAAGGCCTTGAGACCCTGGACCCCCGGAAGGTCCTCCAGGTCGAGGGATTCCGTTTCACCCGTCAGATACTCCTTGGATCTCAGGAAATCCAAGTGGCCTCGCAGCTCCCGGTATTCCTCGGGCCTAGAATACACTACGGCGATCTTTCCCGGCTGTGTAAGCCGTTCCGTGCCGCCCTTGACGAAGGCCTTGTCAATTCGTGAACGGACGATTTCATGGGCCACGTCGTAGGTACCATCGACGTCGAAGCGTTTTTCGTCGAATCGGAAACGAATGGAAAGGGGGGCCGTATGGACCAAAATCAGATGAGTGCTCGTGAGGGGCAGGCTGAGCCGGCTCTTCAGTTGTTCCGTCTCCCATGCGATGCCGCAGGCCGTAATAAGCTGCCATAAGCGCAGGTTCCTTACGTATAGATCGCTAAAACCCCCGTTTTCCACCATGGACGGCCCGATGTAAATGAGATACCCAACGCCGTCTGTTCGGTGTTTGTCGAAATAGTGAGGAAACACCGCCTGAGCCTCGGCTTCCTCTCCGTCCAGGTACGCGGTTATCCGGTCGTTAAAGTACGATACGCTCTCTTCAAACTCCTTTCGTCTTCGATAAACCGTGCCCGGCTTGGAGTCCACGGCTGCGTAGTAGGCGTCGAGCGCCTGCGCAACTTCACCGTCCTGATTGCGGAGAATGGAAAAGATCGGTTCGACTTCCAGTCGCAGCACGGCGACAACGGCCTGTTCGTCCCCACCGCTTATTCCGCCGGTTATCCGCTCCAACTCCCGTTCCACCCGGTGAGCGAATTCGCCTAATATGTGAAGGGGCCTTGCCTTCCTGGCCGCGTTTATCACGTTGAGGGAGAGGCTAAGATGCTCAATCAGGTCATCACGAATTGCGCGGTTGCGCGCTTCGGATGATCCTCGAATGTCCGTTGCGCCGTAAAGCGGATACACATCCCTGAAAACGATAGGCTCCAGCTCCGACTTCTCACCGCGTCGAACGCGATCGATGTGATCAAGGACAGCCTTCCTGAAGCGCCATTCCACGGATGGATGTATGGCCGTACATTCCTGTTTGATAATCCGGTCCACATTGTTGTTAAGCTCATCCAAGGCCCTCTTCAGGGCCATGGCGAACAAAGGAAGGACCCGTCTCATAAGCAGCTCTTCGGCCGGTCCCAAGTCCCCCGGATTCGGGGATTTCAATTCGAGTATACCTATCGGGTCGCCCTGGTAGTGCAGCGGGCCTGCAAGAACGGACCGGAATCCGTGACTCAACATGTCCCGCTCGACCCTGGTCGGGCTCGGCAGTTCGGCGAGGTCGGGAATTCGCACTATGTCCTTGTGGCGCCAAGCGCGATCAAATACCGAACCGCGAAATTCGGACGTGGGAACATGAAGCGAACCGGAAAAAATGCAATTATATGGTACGCAACTCCCGGCGCTCACCAACAGGGTCTCGGTTCCCTGGACCGCGGCCAAGTCCGCTTCGAGACGGGGGAGTTGAAACAAGCTGCGGAGCTTTTGCTGCAAGCGCGTGAAGCCCGACTTGGACACTATGGTCTCTTTGTCTATGAAGTTCCTCGAAATGGATGCGAGCACTTCCGACTGGGTCACGTCAACCGCATGTACCACGGCAAATCCGCGAAGCCTGAAGTGCTCGGGCGGGAG
>JAZDOF010001014.1:0-9478 GCA_043799015.1 Pseudomonadota bacterium
TTCCCGCAATTCTCAACGCGTGACACTATAGTACATGGCCTCGAACCTCACTCCTTTAGTTTCAGCAGACACTCCCGGGTCCCCGCGTCGTAGCCGGCCTCACGGTAGTTCTTGGCCAGTTCGGATGTGAGAGAAGGACCCACCTTCAGGAGGACCGCCGTGATCTCCTTCGGGCCCATGCCCGTCCGGATGAGGAGCTTGGGAAGATCGCTCAGGGCCTTGTGGAAAAGGTCTTCCGCAACATGCACACCAGCATCGACGGCCCTCAAGGCTCGATGAACCGGTTGGGCCAATTTACCCTTCACCGTGATCAACCCGATTTCTTCCTGCATCGCCTTACGGAGCTCTCGGTCGTCAAAGACGGCGCGTCGTAACGTCGGCTCTTTGCCTGCGGTTCCAAACAAGTGAGCCTCGGCGTTCTTGAGATACCGAAAATGGTACCTCTTGCGGGGAGACGGTTCCGTCAGGCCGCTGCGCCGCCGGTTGAGCTCGGCCAGAGCATCGTCGAGCCGCAATCCGAATCGCTTCATCAAGGTGAGCACGGCCACAGTCCCGGTCCTGTCCAGGCCGTGTCGGCAGTGGAGGTAGGACGGTTCATCCTCCATAAGCGTTCCAACGACTTGAAGCAGGGTTTCCACGGGTGGAAGGTCGTAAGTCCATAGCTCGAACTTGCGCATAGCGGCACCATCGGTAAGAAACCGTCGGTAACTCCTTATTCCGAAAACAAGCTTCTCATCGGGCCTGGTGAGGTTTACGAACGACCGGACCCCGTGCAATCCGACCAAGGTCTCGATAGTCCCGCGTCCGGGGTATGGACCGGCCCAAACGTTGCCGTAAAGGTTGTAAAACATTAAGTACTTCTCGATGTCGCAGGCGTAGTATAATGGGCGTTGTACCAAAGTCCGATTACCGCGTCAATGCCGGGCGTATCGTCCCAACCGTTAAAGCTTCATGAGAGAGAATCGAATTCGTTGACTTCCCGGAGAAAATCCGTCAAGTTTAGATGTGGGACTCACTACAGGGTCCCTCACAACTGTCGCCAAGGCCCCCATCATTCCGGCCCGACCACATTTCGGCGTCGGGTAGGCGGTTGTCATGAGAAACATGCACACACCAGGGCCTGCTCCAAACCTTCCCCGGCATCGCCCGCCGCTTCTTTCGGCTGCGTTGAGCGTTGTTGCCATTCTTCGTCGCTTTTCCCCGGACCGTGGGTCGGTCGCGTGGATCTCCCCCTGCAAAAAAACCGTACGCCGTGTCGTGAACCCCGGGTCGGGTGATTGGGAGCCCTGCCCTACCCTAATGAAAGGACCTACAAGGTGGCTTTCTTCTCTGCCTTAAGCCCCGGTTTTTCGCATCATACAAAGAGCGGTACCGGCACGTCAGCGGTGACCGCGCCTTAGATCGAGTCCCGAGATTCTTGTGGGTTGCACGTGGAAGACCGAACCGAACAGCTCTTGCGGGCCATGGAAATGCTGGAACAGGAAGTCGCGCGCCGCGTCGGCGTGGAATCCGCTCTGGCCAGGAGTGAAACGAGGTACCGGACTCTTGTTGAGACGGCCCGTGACGTGATCTTTGCATTAAGCCCGGATCTCAAGTGTACTTACGTCAGCCCTTCGGTTACGGATGTGCTGGGCTATTCCGTATCCGAGATACCGGCGATGAGCGTGATGGATCTCCTCTCCGCGAAGTCGCGGATGGTAGTGGAAAAGGCAATCAGGGATAGAGCCGGAGGCGGCTCGGCAACCACCGACCCGCAAGGCCGACCGGATCCCTTGGAACTTGAAATCCGGAATAAGGACGGCACGATCGTTTGGGCCGAGGTCAACGTATCCTTTATTGAAGAAGAGAACATACGTCCCGGTGAAATCCTCGGCATCCTACGCGATGTGACTGCTAGAAAGAAAGCCCAGGCCCTCCTCCGCGAGAGTGAGGAGCGTTACAGATCGGTGACGGAGTCCGCGCCCGACCCCATGGTGGTGTACGATATGAAAGGCCTGGTGACTTACGTCAATCCGGCGTTCACGGCCCTTTTCGGCTGGACCATCGAGGAGCTTCGAGGGAGAAGAACCGATTACATCCCCGAAGAATACCTGGAAGAAACCAGAGCACGCATTGAGCGCATAATAAATGGGGACACCATACCGGGTTTTGAAAGCCGTCGTTACACAAAGACGGGTGAACTCATCGACGTGAACGTGAACGCGGCGATTTTCAGGGACACGGTGGGACGACCCGCCGGTTGTGTGGTCACGCTTCAGGACATTGGTGAACGGAAACGAGCTCAGGAGGCGCTTATTGAGAGTGAAATGCGCTACAGAAAACTTATGGAGCATCTACCCGATGCGGTAGGCGTCCATCGTGACGGAATCATCGTGTTCGCGAATCCGGCGGCCGCGGCCCTCGTCGGCGCAGAGAGCCCGCAACAGCTCATCGGGAAAAAGGTATCGGTTTTTGTCCATCCTGATGACCGCGTTGATCCCGCTGCATCAGCCGCCTTGAGCGGGACCGCGCCCCGGAACGCACCGCTGTTGAAACAAAGGCTCCTGCGCATGGACGGAGAAACGGTTCATGTGGAAGCAGCCACTATTCCCATGCTTTTCGAAGGTAGCCGCGCACTCCTGACCGCGGTGAGGGATGTTACCGAACGCATGAGGGCCGAACAAGCGGTCCTGCGTCTGAACGAAGACCTTGAACGACGGGTCCGCGAACGCACCGCCGAACTGGAAGCGGCCAATCGGGAACTGATGGAATTCGCCTACGTGGTATCGCACGATCTTAAAGCCCCGCTACGCGCCATAGGGCAACTCACGGAATGGATCGCCCAGGACTATGCGGAAGCCTTTGACGAAAAAGGAAGGAAGAAGATCGCGCTGCTCCTGGGCCGGGTAAAACGAATGCGGAACCTGTTGGAAGGTATATTGGAGTATTCGCGAATAGGCAGGGTCCGGGAAGCCAAGCAGATTACGGACCTCAATAAGCTGGTTCGCGACGTCGTCTTCCTGTTGGCGCCGCCGGAAAACATCGAGGTCATAATTGAAGGTACCCTGCCGACCGTCAGATGCGAGGCGACCCGCATGGAGCAGTTGTTCCAGAATCTCTTGGACAACGCCATAAAATTCATGGACAAACCCAAGGGTGAAATCAGAATTTCCTGCGTCCAAGAAGGCTACGTCCACACATGCCGGGTATCGGATAACGGACCGGGAATTGAAGAGAAATACCTCGGAAAGATTTTCCAGGTTTTTCAGACGCTCCGCCCTCGTGACAGGTTTGAGAGCACGGGGATAGGATTGGCGCTGGTAAAGAGGATTGTCGAGATCAATGGCGGCAGTATATGGGTGGAATCGAAAAAAGGCCTAGGTACGAGCTTCCTGTTCACGCTGCCTGGAAACGGAGTGGAAGAATGAGAGGTAAACGACCCGTCCTACTGGTCGAAGACGACGAAGTCGACGCGATGACCGTTGAAAGAGCAATGTCGGATTTGCAGGTAGCCAATGAGCTGATTATCGTGGATGATGGGGAGTATGCCCTGCAATGGCTCAACGATGAAGAACACCTGCGGCCTTGTATAATCCTGCTGGACCTTAACATGCCGAGAATGAACGGCATCGAGTTTCTCACCGTTATCAAGCGGGACCCCGTTCTTAGAAGGATACCGGTCGTCGTTCTCACGTCATCAAAGGAGGAGCAGGACTTGGTTGCCGGCTTTGACCTCGGTGTAGCGGGCTATCTCATCAAGCCGCCCACATATGAGGATTTCTTGGAGATCCTGAGAACCGTGAATCTGTACTGGACCGCCAGTCAAATACCGGGAGAGATGTAGACCCTTGGAAAACCCTCGAATCAAGCTCCTTCTGGTTGAAGACGACGAAGTGGATATGATGCACTTTGAACGGTTCGTGCGCAACAATCAGCTTCCGTACGATCACGTGTGGGCGAACTCCGTCCATGATGCCGTGAGTCGCTTGATGTCCGAGCGATTCGACGTGATTGTCATGGATTATATGCTGGGTGACGGCACCGCGTTGGATTTGTTTTGTCACATACCTCCGGAAGTGCCCAGCGTGGTGGTCACCGGAGCCGGAGACGAAGACGTGGCCGTAAAGGCCATAATGTCCGGGGCCTCACAATACCTCATCAAAGACCCGGACGGTCATTACCTCAAAACGTTACCCATCACCGTTTACAATGCCATCAAATCAAGACGCGCCGAAATCGCGCTCCAACACGCCTACGACGAGCTGGACCTGCGCGTGAAGGAACGTACGGCCGAGTTGGTCAGGACGAACGTACGGCTGCGTGAGGAGATCACTCAGCGGGAGAGAATTCAGGACGAGCTTAGATCGAGCCTGCGGTCTTTGGAGAAGATGTTGGAAGGGACCGTGACGGCCCTTGCCTCCATGGCCGAGAAAAAGGACCCCTACACTGCCGGGCATCAACAACGGGTCGCTCTACTGGCACAGGCCATCGGGACGTCTCTGGGCCTATCCCAAGAGCGTATCAAGGGCATGACAATCGCCGCGGCCATGCACGACCTGGGAAAGATTGGCGTGCCGGGGGAATTGCTCAGCAAACCCGGACTGATCAACGAACATGAGTATTGGATAATAAAGACCCACTGCCAAGTGGGATACGACATATTGAGGCATATCGAATTTCCTTGGCCCGTGGCTGAAATAGTGCTCCAGCACCACGAACGAGTCAACGGTTCCGGTTATCCCCGAGGACTTCGAGGGCCGGAAATATTGAAGGAAGCCGCCATAGTCGCGGTTGCGGACGTGGTGGAGGCCATGTCCTCGCACAGACCTTACCGCCCCGCCGTGGGATTGGTGGAGGCGGTTAACGAGATTTGCGGAAACAAGGGCGTCCTCTATGACGAGGAATCCGTGGAAGTATGTTGTCGCCTGCTTGAGAACGGCTTTGCCTTTTGATGACGGCGGGCCTGTTGCCGAAAGCGAGAGAAATGCAATCGGAAGAGCTGAACCCAACCCTGGACCAACACGCAATAATGGATACATTACGCCGTGAGCATTCACGCTCGCTCCGGCAGAATTCACCGCTCAGCCTCGTTGTTGCCAAACTGGACGCGTATCCGCAAATATGTCGATCTTATGGACGAGTGGCCGGCAACCGGGCCGTGGATGAATTCGCGCAACGGCTTATGTCTATTGTACGACCTTACGACGCCATCGGGCGCTATGGCCCCGAGGAAACCATACTCGCATTGCCCGGCTGTACGCTCAATGCCGCAATGAACGTCGCCCGCCGCATAAACGCAATTGTGAGCGAGACCCCCATAAGCATCGTCCATGGGAGGTTCTCCACCACCCTCAGTATGGGATTAGCGGCGGTCGATGGAGACGAAGAATGGAGGATCGATTCCCTGATCGGCGGTGCCCGAAACGCCTTGAAGAGAGCGGTGGACTCGGGAGGAAACAGGATAGAGTTCGAGGAAAGGTAAACTCTCGGGGGTCGCCGGCCCTACAGAAGGATTCGCTCCTGGTTCGGCGTTTCGCCGCCTTCAAAGCCCAGGCCGCGGGCGACCGGTATCCCGACGGGTCGTGCTGAGGACATGCTTCCGTCCACGAGACTCCATGCCGGATTGGAACGCGGCGCGTAACCACGCAATAAATAACGAGGTGACCAATTTGATCATAGTAACGGGAGGTGCCGGTTTTATCGGCAGCAACATAGTCAAAGCCCTCAACGAAAGAGGTGAGGACGAGATACTTGTCGTGGACCGTCTCGGTAAATCGGAAAAATGGCGTAATCTTATCGATTTAAGCTTCACAGACTACGAGCACAAGGACGATTTCAT
The DNA here is from genome assembly GCA_043799015.1 of Pseudomonadota bacterium. Classification (GTDB taxonomy): domain Bacteria; phylum Desulfobacterota; class Desulfomonilia; order Desulfomonilales; family Desulfomonilaceae; genus JAZDOF01. Next base: position 5,819 of record JAZDOF010001014.1, read on the forward strand.
TTTAGGGGTCGAGCGCGGTTTGTTCGACAGGGGTGTTTCCGCGGTTTTCCACATGGGGGCCTGCTCTTCAACCACCGAACTGGATGCCGACTACCTGATGTCCAACAACTTCGAGTACACCAAGAGGCTCGCAACTCGATTTGGAGGCCGACACGGTCTCCGGTTCGTATACGCATCCAGCGCCGCGACTTACGGGGACGGCTCCCGCGGTTATAGCGACGAACACGCGGGTATTGGGGACTTGCGCCCCCTTAACATGTACGGATATTCCAAACAATGCTTTGACCTATGGGCACTAAAGACGGGCTTCTTGGAAGCGGCCGTAGGATTGAAGTACTTCAACGTTTTCGGGCCCAACGAATACCACAAGGCGGATATGAGGAGCGTGGCGATCAGGGCCTATTCCCAGATCAAGAATACCGGCGTGATCCGACTCTTCAAGTCATATCGCCCCGAATACCGCGACGGTGAGCAATGCCGCGATTTTATCTACGTCAAGGACGCGGTTTCCGCGACGCTCCATTTTCTGGAAAATCCGGACTTGGGCGGCATCTACAATGTGGGCACCGGCAGCCCTCGGACCTTCTTGGATCTTGCCATGGCGCTTGGCCCGGCCTTGGGCCGGCCGCCGTCCATCGAGTACATCGACATGCCCGAAGGGTTGGAAAAGCGATACCAGTATCACACCGCGGCCGATACCGCGAAGCTGAGGGCCTCGGGTTTCACTCGGCCATTCACGTCGCTTGAAGACTCCGTGCGGGATTACGTTGTTTCGTATTTGGAACGCGATCCACGCGGCTTCGAAGACCTGTAGCCGAATCGTTCACACGAAAGGGTTTTCGAGGATATGGGATTGCCGGGGGAGGCATGGGAGGGGGTCGTTTTTCCGTCATCCCTCCCTTTTGGACGGAGCTTTCCGCAAATCCCATATGTGTCGCTTCTTCCGGGGTGGTAAACCTCACCCAAGGACCGATACGGAGCGCAGGCTGACGGCTGAGACCGACAACCTACCTACTCAGTTCGGATTCCACGACCTTACATACTCTGTCCTGGAGTCCTTCACTCATGTGGCTGTACAGGGGCAGAGCAAGGCATGTGGTGCTGCAAAGCCAAGTGTTGTGAAGGTCTCCCACCACCCGGTGAAGCCTATCCCTGAAAGCGGGTTGAGCGTGGCAGGGTGGATAAAAATACTTCTTGCTCTGGATGTTGTGTGCTTTGAGCGCTTCAAAAACCCCCTCCCGGTCGGTGCGAGCTCCATCCACGACACGGAAAGCGAAATGGCTGCCGCTGGTGGTACGATCGGCGGGAAATTCTTGATGCTCATAGCCGGGCAACCTTTCCAAACGCGACCGATAGTTTCGTATCAGGCGTAGGCGAGCTGAAATAAGCGTCTCGGCGGCTCTGAGGTTGAGAAGACCTACGGCTGCATCGAATTCCACCATTCGAGCGGAAAGGCCTTTGAAGATCATCGTCTGCCCGTCCGGACTCTTTCCGTAGTCTCGCATGGACCGAAGTCTCGATGCCAAGGCATCGTCGTTTGTGGTGATGACCCCGCCTTCCATGGCCGTGATAACCTTCCCGGGGCTGAGAGAAAAGACCTCACACGCGCCGAACCCTCCCGCAGGTCTTCCCTTGTACGTTGCCCCGAGTCCTTGAGCGGAATCGCATATCAGGGGTATGTTACAGCGCGACGAAATCTCCTCGAGCCGGTCGAGATCAGGCGGCAGCCCGAACACCGTCACGGGGTAGATCGCGGCGGTCTTCGGACCGATCGCCTTTTCCACCTCGTCGGGGTCAACCGTCATGGTACCCGGAATGCAGTCCACATACACCGGAGTAAGCCGATTCCACAACAGGGCCTGGATGGTTGCCGCGAAGGTAAAGGACGGCACGACCACCTCGCTGCCTTCGGAAGAATCCATAGCCGAAAAAACCAGCATGAGGCCGGACGTGCAACTTGAAACGGCAATGGCGTGTTTTACGCCTGTGAATCGTTGAAGCTCCTCCTCAAAATCCTTGACAATTTTCCCTGTGGTAATGATACCGGAATCATATGACTCCTTTACGGCCTTGAACACGTCTTCCATTTCGGGAAGCGAAGGACGCACCAGCGGTATGTGCGCGGCCGGGTCCTCGGCCATACTCGCGGGCACCAAGTGTACGTCCTCTTGCCCGGATACGAACGCGAACACGCCGGTTTCATCCAGCCGTTCTATGGCAGGCCCCTTATCAACTATGTCCAAGAGCGGTCGCACCACCTTGACGGAAATGTTTAGTTGCGCCAGCACCTTATTGATGCGGGCCATTTGGTTTCGGTTCGGAGACGGTATGGCCATGAAAACGGTGTCGATATCGTTGGTTTGAAGGTAGGCTTCCAGGTGGTCCAAAGTACCTTTGACTCGAACGCCGTACACCAGCCCCCCCGTCTGTGACGTATCATCATCGAACACCGCCTCAATGACGATACCGGCATCGCGACTGCGGACCGTCTCTCGGATCAGGGCTTCGGCCGGGTCTCCGGCCCCAAGAACCACAGCCCGACGTGCCTGCGGGCCGCGCCTGGACAAGAAGCTCGGACCCAGCCTCTCATGCGACAAGCGCATACTGATACCGATGATACCGACGAGCACCGTGGTCAACATAAAATCCACGGCTACAACGCCTCTCGGTATGTGAAACGAGGGCCCGAGCAGCGTACCGGCAAGAAGCACTGCTGAACAAATGGTTGAATAATAGCCCAGGAATAGACCGTCCGGCAGGCCGAAATATCGCCAGTTGTTCGCGTGTGCCCTGAACGGGAAGAAAAGGACGGCCTTGATGACGCCCACAAACGGCACAAGCAGTAAACACTGGGAGTACCACGGTTCAGGCAAAGTGAAGTCGAAACGGACCAGATATGAGACCACGAAACTGACGCACGCCGCGAGCAACACCGACGGCAAGAGAACAAATTCGGGTCGCACACGATATCGGCCGCTGGAAGGCGTGTTCGTCGGACGAACATCGGCGGCGGAATCCGCAGGGTGAGACTTCATGAATTAGCTCCGGGGTCCGTTGACTCGGAAGTCCCGAATGGTGAGATCACGCAATCCGCTGTTCCGGTCTTACGCCGGTGCGGCCGACGCTCCCGCGGCAGGCCGTGAACACACTTACACCAAAGGTACATCCATCTCATACCATATCACAATGATGCTGAATGCGTACATAAGAACCGAGATCCGTCGGCAAGCATTCAATCTTGTGAGATCGGCCTACCGACACCGTCTCTGAGAAAACTCGCCGGCTGGAAAGCCTGCGCCATGTTGGGGTTGGAGTTTTCCCCTCGTAAGGGAATGGTCGCATAGATCGCCGTTCCCCTCTCATGGCGCGGCATGGGGTGAACCGGGGGGCCGAACGTGTTCCGCTATCTTCCGCAAGAGCTCATCCCCGCGAACCGGCTTTGTCATGTAGTCGTCCATGCCCGAGCTCAGGCAGCTTTCCCTGTCGCCTTCCGTGGCATGTGCAGTCATCGCGATGATGGGGACGTGAGCCCCCGTGGCGGCTTCCCGCTCTCTAACGGCCTGCGTGGTCTGAAAACCGTCAAGTCGGGGCATCTGAACATCCATAAGGATTACATCGAATCGCTCCCGATCAAAAAGCTCCAAGGCACGTTCACCATCT
>JAZDOF010001024.1:0-6482 GCA_043799015.1 Pseudomonadota bacterium
CCAATCCGGCCAGGTCAATAGACCCGGTCATGGGAGTGGAGTTGTTCATACGCACTAAAATGTGACTATTTCCATGTTTTTCGGCTCAGAAATGAGATGCCTTACTCAGGACACGGAGGAGCGATTGCAGAAATACACTTAGTATTCTATGGAATGCAATCGGTGAACCAAGTGCTTCTCACCGTAGTCGGCAACTTTACGGCCTGATGTACCGGGTTCGAAGCTCAGTCGCACTGAATTCTTACTCGATTTCCCTAGGAGAGCGGTTTTCCGCGAGGAGACCACATCGCATGTCCGATGACCGCAAAACCAGAAAAGAGCTGCTTGAAGAACTTCGGGAACTACGCCTCCGCTGCCCTCGGTTGGAAGCGGAGAGCGTCAATCGGATGGATCAGCCGATTAATGCGTCGGCCGTTTCGGTCCGGGATGCCGTGCGCGGCGTACCCGCTGATACCGAGAACGAGGGTCTCCGTGAAGCCCTTAGCGCGATGTTCAACAGTATGCCCGACGCAATCCTAGTCCACGATGAAAAAGGCCTAATCGAGTATGCCAATGACGGGGCAGCGGAAATATTGGGCTTGGGACGACGTGCGAAAAGCCGTCCGTTGGACTCCGCTGACGCGTACTACGGTCCTATGGAAAGCCGTCCGTTATTAAGGGAAATCTGGGGTGAAGTAATCGAGGGGACTCCCAGGTCTTTCGAGTGGCAGGTGCGGAGAATGGATGAGGGGGCCGTTTTTGACGCCGAGGTGTATCTGCGGAATATTCGTCTCAAGGGAAGGTATTTGGTCCTGGCTGCCGTACGCGATATATCGGAGCGAAAACGAGTGGAACGTGCCCTCCAAAAGGCCTTGGAAACCGCCGTTCGCCTGCGGGCGGAAGCGGAGGCGGCCAGCCAAGCCAAGAGCGAGTTCCTTGCTAATGTGAGCCACGAACTACGGACCCCATTGAACGCGATCATGGGGTTTGCCGAGCTCTTGGTGTCTGAGACCTTCGGAGAGCTTAACGACCGCCAATCAGGATATGTTAACGAAATCTACGGGGCCGGGGACCATCTGCTTCAGTTGATAAACGGCATTTTGGACCTGGCCAAGATAGAAGTGGGCCGGATGGACCTTCAACTTTCCGATGTGAACCTGGGCCTGCTGCTGGAACACTGCTTGCTCATGGTCAAGGAAAGGGCCATGAAACACCGGCTGCAAATCGAGCTCAAGGTGGCCGAGGGCATCAACCGGGCTCTTTTCAGAGCGGATGAAGTCAAGCTCAAGCAGATTCTCTTCAACCTACTGTCCAACGCGGCCAAGTTTACTCCGGACGGAGGACTGGTCGTCCTCGCAGCCGAGCGACAGAAGGACGAAGTCGTAATATCCATTACCGACACGGGAATTGGTATTGATCCGGAGGACCAAAGCCGGATTTTCCATCCATTCGAGCAAGTGGATTCATCTCTCGTGCGACGGCACCAGGGTACCGGCTTGGGTCTGGCGCTGACTCGGCGCCTGGTTGAACTGCATAATGGGCGCCTCTGGTTGGAGAGTCGCGGGAAGGACAAGGGAAGCGCTTTCAGGTTCACTGTTCCTTTCATCGAAGCGGAGACGGAAACGGACGCCGGACGAAGCGCAAAGACGACGACTTCACCCGACGGAAGTATTGCCTTGGAGCGTACCCCATTCCGACCCCTCTGGGCGGGTGAAGCATCCCCCACCGTTTTGGTCGTGGAGGACAATGAGGCGAACATGGTTCTGGCCTGCGCCCTTCTCGAGTCATTCGGCTGTGCGGTTCTCCCCGCATGCAATGCCGGAGTGGGAATGGATGCGGCCAAGGAGTGCCAACCCGCTTTGATCCTGATGGATGTTCAATTACCCGGTATGGATGGCCTCACGGCGATAAGAATTCTGAAAAAGGACCCAAAGACCGCCCACATCCCAATAGTGGCCGTTACGGCCCATGCGATGAAAGAGCACAAAACCAAGGCCCTGGCCGCGGGGTGCGACGGATACCTGGCCAAACCGATCAACGCTAGGGAATTGTTTGAAATAGTCCGCCGATGTTTGGGCGAGGGACCGTGACCCAAACAGCACGGATCAAGAGCCCGTTTCATCCTTTTGGTAACCGATCGTGAAAGCGACCTTTTCGTCGTTTGACTCCGACCCGGCCCCCATGTTTCTTTTGTTGCGACACCCAAGTTGACCCAAGGCACCAAACTCTTCAAGATCGTAAAGCGTACCATCGCGGAATACTCGATGATCCAGCCGGGATCGCGCGTCGTCGCGGCCGTATCCGGCGGACCCGACTCCATGGCGCTGCTCCACCTGCTGTTGGCTCTAGGGCCTGATATGGACATGCGAATCACAGTCGCACACCTGGACCACGGCCTACGGAAAGAATCACTCGATGACGTCGAGTTTGTCCGGACGGCCTGTTCCCGGTTAGGCGTACCCGTGAATGTGCTGCGCCGCGAAACGGCCGACCTGGCCGCTAAATGGAAAGTGAGCATCGAAGAGGCCGGCAGAAGAGCCCGCTATGCTTTTCTCGAAGAGGTTAGGTCATCTACGGGGGCGTCGGTTATCGCGACCGGTCATCACCGGGATGATTCGTTGGAGACGTTCTTTCTCAGACTCTTCCGAGGATCTTCTCTGGCCGGCCTCGGGGGCGTCCCTCCCATACGAGGTCCAATAATAAGACCCCTGATCAATGCGAATAGGACTGATATTATGGGGTTCCTGGAGGAGGAGGGAATACCGTACCGAATTGACCGAACCAATCTCGAAGCCGATGTGGAACGAAATTTCGTACGCAACCGCATCTTCCCCACTATTGAAGAGAAGTTCCCCAATTTTCGAGCACCGGTGTCCCGCACCCTGGATCTTGTGAGTCGTGAGAGCCGATTCCTCGACCTAATGTCGCATGAACTTATGGAGAAGTATGTCGAGCGCGGCCGGCATAGGATCGTGGTACGACTCCCGGGATTCTTGGACGCATCCCCCGTGCTTCAGGCCAGGGTTGTGGTTCAAGCACTCTTCGACGTTTCAGGGCCCCATATTCGCTGGACAAGGGCTCACCTGAACGAAGTTCTGGCCGTCATGTCAGGTCGGAGTCCTTCAGGTCGAACCGCGCTCCCCAAGGGTTGGGAAGCGCGCCGGGAGTACGACCGACTTGTGGTCGAACATGTGTCTAACATCCCGGGCACCGGCCTTGAAGCCTCTCCGTGCCGTTTGAAAATCGATGATCCGAGAAATCCGGTTTCCTCCCCTTTGGCACAAATAACCGGACCCGGGCGTGTGGACGTTCCTGAAGCCCGCCTAAGCTTGACCGTCACCCTGACCACTGTTCGGGACGGACTAATGTCGGAGCTGAACGGAAAGACCGTAGTCGCCTTCGACGCCGAACGGATTCAAATGCCCCTTGTGGTACGTTTCCCCCAATACGGTGATCGATTGGATCCTTGGGGCATGACGGGAACACGCAAGCTTAAAGATATGTTCATAGATTTGAAGATTCCCAGTCGAGACCGATGGAAGATTCCGCTCATTACTCAGGGCACTAGGATTCTTTGGGTAATAGGCATCCGTAGAGGTAGGACCGCGCCGGTAGGACCGGAAACGAAGAGTGTAATGAAGATCCGGGCGTCGGAAATGAGTTCGGACCGTTAGGATCCGGTCCAAGCCGGCATGTGAGGATTACCGGTGACCATTAATCAAGACCTCGACTTTGCGAATCTCCCCGCGGCCCATTCGGTCCCTTTGATTTCTTCTTTCAAAATTAGTTTGAACCCGAGAAACAAGGATTTGATCTCGTCCCATTGATTCAACGGGACACCCGAGATGATCAGGGATTCGTCGAAGAGGGACACCAGCCGATGTCCTTCGTTTTTCAAGGTCTTAGGGTCAAGGTTCGCGGTGACGATTTCGTAACTGCCCGAGGCTTCGGCGAGGTCTCCACACCGCCACTCGGCCCGGTCCCCGGTTTGATTAAGCTCGGCGTTTTCTCGGGACGCTTCCACCGCCACGGGATCGTTGTCCAACCCGAGCGCTCTTCCCAGGCCGAGCTTCACGGCCGCCACGGTCAATATGCCGGAACCGCATCCCGCATCGAGCATGGATGCCGTGCCGGGTTCCCCGGGCAATTCGTCCACGGCCGTTTCAAGTAGGATCAAACATCCTTGGGTGGTTTCATGGGTGCCGGTGCCGAAGGCCTCCGCTGGTTCAATGATAATAACTTCTCTACCGTGCGGGTCGGGATCCAGCCACGGAGGAGTCACCATCAAACGCCTACCGATATCTATATTGGTGAAATGATCCCGCCACGCTATGGCCCAGTTCTCGGTCTTCAAGGAAGACGTGGAGACATCGGGGGCCGGAAGGTCCGGGAATATGGCATGAAGCTCTCCCGTCCGCCGATGTAGCTCTTCACGGACCCTGTCGAAGTCCGCGGTCCGGAAGTATGCCACAGCTACCTGCGGCCCTTCCTCGGGTCCTTCGAGCACCACGCCGCCGGACCCCAGTTCCATGAGAATATTGGATACCGGATCCGCTAGATCCGCGTGTACTTGAATTTCGACCGTAATCCATTCCGATTCACTTTTTGGCATGTCCTATCCGTGCCGGGTCGGCTGAAATAGCCGGCTCTTTCCTTTAGCCCGGTCCCGTCGGTTGGTCACTAGGGCTATCGGGCAGCCTTCATGCATCTTTCCGCTTCCTCGGTCGTACGCTTGTACAGCTCCATGAATTTATTCTCCATGGACCGGTGCTGATCGTACTGCGAAAACAGCTGATCCATTCCGGATACTGACTGCCGGCTGGTGGGCAGCTTTGCCTGCTGTTCGATTTGAGACATGAACCCCTTGGCCGTCTGGCCGTGTTGAGAAGCCCGGCCCTCGTAGGATCGCGCCTGGTTCAAGAGCTCTTGGCACAAGTTGACGTGCATGGGGTTTTCGCAGTACCCTATACCGGTATGAGCCGTAACCAACGTAACAACAAGAGCGATAAAAAAAGCGGTGTTCGTGAGGTTCATCCTTGACCCTCGTTAAGTTTTACGGCCTACATAGCATGTTGCACGGACGATTACAAGCATCATATTAATAAAGCAGCATAATTTTTTGATAATACGATTGAAATAGGTCCAAGAAACTGGAAAGGCCCTTTCTCACCGTAATAGGATCTCACTGATTACAGGGTTGCCGGCGATTGCCCTTGACTCGCCACGGCCGCTTGTCTATCGTTCAGCTCAGCAATTAGAATGATTGGAGTTTACTCGTGAAAGATCCATTTCGTACCATCGAATGGAAGGACGATCATATTCGACTTCTGGATCAGACCCTCCTGCCTGTTGAGGAGGTTTATTTGGAAATAAGGACTGTTGGGGACCTTTGTGCCGCCATCAAACGATTATCGGTTCGTGGAGCCCCTGCCATAGGCGTCGCTGCGGCTATGGGGGCGGCCCTGGGAATGTTGGATTGGCAGGGCGATGACTACGACCGATTCCGGAGTAGATTCGATGAGGTATCCCGGGAGATCGCCGCTACCAGGCCGACCGCGGTTAACCTTTTTTGGGCGTTACAGCGCATGAGGCGGGTTCTCGACGATTGCCCCCGGCAAGACCCGTCGTTGATCAAAGGGATTCTCGTCAAGGAAGCCGTCTTAATTGAAGAGGAAGACCGCGAGCTGTGTATTCGTATCGGTCGTCACGGCCGTGAACTCATCGAGGACGGAGACACGGTGCTAACCCACTGCAATGCCGGAGGATTAGCTACAGCCGGGTACGGTACGGCCCTGGGGGTCATCAGAGCCGCGTTTGAACAAGGAAAGAACATCAAGGTGTTTGCGGACGAGACCCGCCCACTTAATCAGGGAGCGAGGATCACGTCCTGGGAGTTGATGAAGCTGGGCATTCCCGTCACCCTAATCCCGGATAACAGCGCCGGGATGCTTATGAAAAAGGGAGAAATACGGAAAGTGGTCGTCGGGGCCGACCGAATCGCGGCAAACGGTGACACGGCGAACAAGATCGGAACCTATTCGGTTGCAGTGTTGGCCCGGCATCACGGTATCCCTTTCTATGTCGCAGCCCCTCTGTCCACAATCGATATGTCCTTGCCGGACGGGAGCGGAATTCCGATTGAGGAAAGGGACGCCGAAGAGGTCACCCACATATGTGGAAAACGCATAGCCCCTGCGGGAGTGAAGGTTCGAAATGCGGCTTTTGACGTGACCCCCCACGAGATAATTGCCGGCATCGTGACGGATCAGGGTGTTGCCGTGGAGCCCTATCGTGAAAAGTTCGCATCTTTCTTCGAGTCCGCGGCGGGGGTGCCGGGCAGATGAAGCCTGCGCTTAGGGACAAATTTACGGGGAAAATCCTGAAATCCGTCGAGCTTATAGATCAGGACAATGGGCGGCTGATCGCCGATTTGGACGCGAATGCCTGTTTTCGGGGCATGAAGAGCCCCAACCTAACGTTGGACACGGACCTCTACGAATTGA
>JAZDOF010001030.1:0-2025 GCA_043799015.1 Pseudomonadota bacterium
TGAACAGGGTCTCCTTTTCCAGGCGATCCTTGATCTGGCGCGAGGTCAGGATCGATCCTTCCAGTCCGGCCAGGGGAGAAGTGTTGACCGCAAATTCCATGGACATGGTCGGTTCTTCCACGCTGATGCGGGGCAGGGGGCGAGGATTGTCCGGGTCGGTCAGGGTGTCGCCGATAAACGCGTCTTCGATCCCCACCACGGCCACGATTTCCCCGGCCGAAGCCTCCCGGCAGGCGACCCGTTCCAGGCCCTGGTAGGTAAAGACCTGATTGACCGTTTTTACCGACGTCCGGCCTCCCCGCTCGACCAGCAGAGTCGATCCCCCCTGGCGCAAGGTTCCGTTGATGATCTTGCCCACCGCGATCCGGCCCACGTAATCGGAATAGTCGAGGTGGGCCACCAGGAACTGCAGCGGCGACTCCGGGTCGTAGGTCGGGGCGGGAATGTGTTTCAGAATGGCATCGAAAAGCGGTTGCAGGTTCTGGCCGATTTCGTCCGGATGGGTCTGGGCGATACCGGCCTTGGCGTTGGTGTATAAAATGGGGAAATTGAGCTGTTCGTCATCGGCGTCCAGGTCGATCAGTAGGTCGTACAGTTCGTTGACCACTTCATTGATGCGCCGGTCCGGCCGGTCGATCTTGTTGATCACGACAATGGGAGGAAGGCCTTTGGCCAGTGCCTTTCCCAGGACGAATCGAGTCTGGGGAAGCGGCCCTTCGGTGGCATCCACCAGGAGCATTACCCCGTCGACCATGTTGAGAGTGCGCTCGACTTCACCTCCGAAGTCGGCGTGGCCGGGGGTGTCCACGATATTGATCTTCACGTCCCGGTAGACAATGGCGGTGTTCTTGGCCATGATGGTGATGCCCTTCTCCCGCTCGAGATCCATGCTGTCCATGACCCGTTCCGCAACTTGTTCATTTTCCCTGAAAATCCCGCTCTGCCATAACATGGCATCCACAAGGGTCGTCTTTCCGTGGTCAACGTGGGCGATAATGGCGAGATTGCGCAAATCCTGACGTACGTGCATCATATTCCTTTTCATGGGGTCCATGTTCCGAGGAAACCAGGCACCCGCACACACAATGATTGATTCAAAAGCTCGGCGTCCTCACAAGGGGCGGTGACACATACCCAATTTGCAAGGAGTTAGTCAAGCGTTAGCCATCAAAAGAACAGTCAACCATCAAAAGAACGTAATCAAGGAACTGTGCAAAAACAAGCCGCTCGTATTATACTTGAAGTGATCCCGTGCCGCGGAAGAGGTACTTGATATGGGACAAACCTTAATTAGTGCGGAGGTGTTTACTCACTATGGTGGAATTACCCGTTTCAGACGGCAAGACTATCTATGTTGTCAACCCGAGCAAAATCATCGCCCTGGGACTCAACTACCGTGACCATATCGCCGAAAGCCATTCGGTGAAAGTCAAGGGTTTCACGGCCGAGGTGCCCGAAGAGCCCATCTTGTTTCCAAAGACACCCAATGTGCTCATTGGTCCCGACGAGCCCGTCATCATCCCGGCGTTCTTGAAGGAATACGGGTTTGAGGAGCTGAGGACCGATTATGAAGCCGAGTTGGCGGTTATCATAAAGGAGAGGTGCCGGAACGTCAGTCCGGCTGAGGCCATGCACTTTGTTCTGGGATACACCTGCATGAACGACGTGAGCCAGCGGAACCTTCAGACCGGCGATCGTTCCGGGTGGTTTCGCGGAAAGTCGTTGGATACGTTCGGTCCTATCGGCCCTCGCATCGTCCTGGCGGAAGACTTGAGTGACCCTCAGAATCTTCGCATTCAATGCCGCCTGAACGGAAAGACGGTCCAAGACTCCAATACCAGGCACATGATTTTTCCAGTTGCCGATACCATCGCCTTCATATCGAAGAATTTCACCCTCATGCCCGGAGATATCATATCGACCGGAACGCCCGGCGGAGTAGGGCCCCTCAAGCATGGCGACGTGGTGGAAATAGAGATAGAACGAATCGGGATCCTTCGGAATCGCGTCGTTCAGGAGTGAGTC
>JAZDOF010001033.1:0-2030 GCA_043799015.1 Pseudomonadota bacterium
GGTAAGGGGCAACGTCGATGCCACGGAAGATCGATCCGGACCAGACTTACGGTGAGAAGGTTATCAGGCTCTTTGCGAGGCTGTTGTTCTCGAACCGTCCCCATTCGCTGACCGAGCCGGCTGACGCGTTGGGTTGCTCAAAGCAAACGGTGTCCAGGATTTTGGACGAGATCGAAAAATCGATGGGCATTGATCTGGAGAGGGCGAAGAGCGGCAAAGAGGCCATCTACGCCATCAAGAATCGTAAGCCCCCGCCTGCCGCGTATCTTTCGCAATCGGAGATCGACCTTTTATGGATGTGCCGGGCCTTTGCGGAGCGTCTCGTTGGAAAAGGTCTTTTCGACGAGATTCAAGAAGCCCTGTTCAAGAGCCAAACTTTGGTGGAAGACGGCGCGGTTCCGAGTTCCGACCTTTTTGCATCCTTTTTCCCGGGAACCATTGACTACACCCCACACCAGGACACCATCCGAACCCTCATCGAAGCCATGAACCAACGTCAGGTGTGCAAGGTCACGTACAAGGCCGCCGCGAGCGAAAAAGCCAAGACCTTTCATATCAAGCCATTGAAGATATTTACGCACAAGGACACGCTTTACCTGCACGCCTTGAGAGCCAAGGACCCGTGGCGGAAGAAATGGGTGGAACCCGAGTTCAACCCGCTCCTTGCCATCCACCGCTTCAAGAAGGTGGAAAAGGCTGATCGAGCCATTCCCTTTGAAATCCCCAAGGAATACGACTTCGAGAAAGCCTTCAACCAGACCTTCGGCATCATCAAGGAAAAGAGCTTCCATGTGGAGGCCGAGTTCACCGGATGGGCCGCGGTTTACGTTTCCGAGCGGTTGTGGAGCCCGGATCAGGTGATCGAGCAGGAACGCGACAAGGTGAGGATCAGGTTCACGTCATCGTCGGAAGAAGAAGTGGTTTCGTGGATTCTGTCGTTTGGGGAGTGCGCGAAGTTGTTGGAGCCGGAGTCGTTGGTTGCGCTGATGAGAAATAGAATTGGAATCCTGGGTGAGACTGACAGGCCCTGCCCGGCAGAGCGACAACCGCCTAAAGTGACTTAGCTTTGTAGCCCAGCAGTCCAAGCGTTCAGATTCCGGAGCAGACGCGGACACTATGAAGAGGAGGTTTCTTATCTTAAACGATAGAGCTTTGTCGATTTCGCTTGGTGGAACCTCCCGTTCCTTGGTCAGCCCGTGAGTAAGGACCACAACCAAGTTCCCGTGAAAAAAGTACAGTAACCGGTAGTTTACCTTCAGATATCTCACTCCGGTTCATGACCCGTTCCATCAGTCTCTTGATCCGAGCAGCACACTTGTCCTGAATCCTAACGGGAAGTTCACCGAGCCATTCCAGAAGCGGAACCGTTCCGTCATCTTCTTGGTATAATGCAACCTGGATCGGCGGCAATGGTTCATCCTCCACCTCTTTTATGAATGATTTCGGTGGAAAGGTCAATATCTTCGGACTGAAGTCGGTGAATTCCGACCCCGCAGGGAAGATTTCACGCAACATCTATGCATTGGGACACCCAATGTGTCCGGCGCGTCGGACACCAGCGGATACGCGCAGGAAACCATCCGGTCTCCAAGAAAAGTTATTTCAAAGCCCTTTGACGATCAGGCAGCACGGGCACAGGAGAGTTGGCCGGCGGTTCGGAGAAACGAGGGGAACTGCGAGATGGGGCGGATCGGGTCCAGGGTCAGTGTTTCAGGTAATCCCTTCGGAATCTATGATCTTCGGACTCGGTGCATATGGGCTGTGAGACCCTTCTTTCTTTCGCTCATTGGCTCCACCAGACGATCAGCCGTGAATTGCGAGTCAAGATTCTTTGAGCCGCAGGAAAAAGTATCTTGACGTGGGGGAAAACGGCATGTAGTATTTAAGCAGATACTTAATTATGAAAGAAGACCCTATGTGCCGCAAGGAAGCCGAACTGTTCAAAGTCCTTGGTGTTGAATCTCGGATCAGGATCATCGATCTCCTGAAGCAACGGGGACCCTTGTACGTGAACGACATCGCACAGGTAT
>JAZDOF010001083.1:0-3754 GCA_043799015.1 Pseudomonadota bacterium
ACTCGGTATCGTAAACGGCAAGCCGATCCTGGGCAACCCCGGATACCCGGTATCCGCCGTATTGTCCTTCGAGCTTTTCGGGCTACCGGTGCTTGATGCCATGCTGGGACGACCCCGGCGAAACCGGCCCTCCATAACGGCGTGCGCGGCTCGCAAAATCCCGTCAAAGCTCGGTCGAGACGAATATCTAAGGGTGAAGCTGGGTAGGGTGGCGGGTAGGGTCGTTGCAGCGCCTCTGCCGAGGGGTGCCGGCTCCATTACCACGTTAACCAAGGCCGATGGATTGATGCGAGTGCCGTCGCTCGTCGAGGGCATCGAGCAAGGTGCCGAGGTCAACGTCGAGCTTCTTAGGGATCCGGGCGATATAGACAGGACCATTGTGGCCATCGGCAGCCACGACTTGACCCTGGATATCCTCGATGACGAGCTGAGGGGTCGTGACACGGTGCTGTCCTCCAGCCACGTGGGGAGCCTGGGCGGGCTCTTGGCCTTGAAGAAGAAAACATGCCATATTACCACGGCGCACCTGCTCGACTCCGAGACGGGAGTGTACAACTGGTCGTACATACGACGGTACCTACCTGAAATTCCCGTGAAACTCATTCACGGGGTCATGAGGGAGCAGGGGTTCATTGTGAGAAAAGGGAACCCCAAGGCCATCCTGACATTTGCCGATTTGGTCCGGGAAGATGTGAAGTTCGTCAATCGACAGGCGGGCGCGGGGACGCGCGTTCTCCTGGACTACCATTTGGAAAAACTTGGAATAGACCCACTAAATATAGAGGGTTACCATCTCGAGGAGTACACCCATACCACCGTGGCAGTGGCTGTCCTCTCCGGCGTCGCAGATGTGGGGATGGGCGTATTGGCCGCGGCCAAAGCTCTGGACCTTGATTTCGTCCCGGTTGCCGTGGAGCAGTACGATTTTGTCATACCCGAAGCGCTGATGGATGACGAACGCATAGCGAAGATGCTGGACGTCATGCGAGGAGCTCGATTCAAGGAAAGGGTCTCTGCGCTGGGCGGATACGGTGTGGAACGCACCGGGGAAGAAGTGCCGGAGGCGTGAAAGTATGGACTGTAACACGGACGATCACGGTGAAATGCAGGACGTGACGAGGATTGGTTCCATGGCCTCCGACGCGCCTGCCTTACAGTTGCGTCCCGGATTGAGAGATCGCGGCAAATCGTGGACTTCGCGGGATTGGATATGCACATGTTGGAACGCCCGTTTGAGCGACCTCTTCAATCTTCCCCCGATTCAACGGATGAACACGCCGGTCCCGGAAAATCGAACCACGAAGGCACAAAGACACTAAGAAATATTTGAAATGATTGACAAATACCGATTGACTTGCGGATCGTGTCCGCCTTTCAGTGAAAGCGGGCGCTTGGCCCGGCAGATGCCTGAAAGATATTAGCCTTTGATTTCTTTGTGCCTTTGCGTCTTCGTGGTTGATTTCTCATCTATCGTGGAGAACGATTGCGACATTTCTTTCGGCAACAGCTATAATTGCAGGTAAATTCCTATTTTGACTCTTTTGCCCTCGCTTCCTCTTCTTTCTTCTTCATGATCTCTTTCACGGCGTCCATAATCATGCCCTTTTTCATGACCAGCTCAACGGAGTCCTTGGTTATGTAACCTCCCGCCCCTGTGGGCGGCCGGTTCGGGATCTGGCCGGTTTCCTTCAAGAATGTGTTCAGGACGTTGTTGCTGTTGTAAACAACTCTCCACATCCGGTCTCCGGATTCCTGACTAAAGAAGATGTCGTGCTGCTCTTGCGGGTCCCAACGGAGATTGTAGAGAGCCGGAATGTTCTTGTCCTTCTTTTCGCCGAGCCAAGTGTCCCGCTTGGTATAGATGGTCTTATAGTCGCCGGCGCGGATCCCACCGAAATCCATGTCCTCAAAATAGATGAACGAATCTCTTTTCGACGGTCCTTTCCCAAGGAACAGCTCGCTCTGATCAACGCCGTCAAAAATCATGGGCTTCCCGGATTTGTCCTGCCAAATATGCGAAGGAACCGGAAGACCCGCGAGTTTGGAGACGGTGGCAAAGATGTCCATATTTGCAACAATCTCATCACAGCGGACGCCGGCCGGGACATGACCGGGCCACCAAACTACCGCAGGAATCCTGAACCCGGCTTCAAAGTTGGTGCCCTTGGCGCCCCTAAACGGGGTGTACCCCGCGTCCGGCCAGACATCCACCCAAGCACCATTATCCGGGAACCAGACGACCAGGGTGTTCTCCGCGATCCCGGCATCCCGGATGGACTGCACCACCCGACCGGAATTGTGGTCCAGTTCCATTAAGGAGTCGAGGTAGGGGTGACCTCCCGGTGCCTTGCCCTTCCAATCCGGAGAAGGAGTGTTGGGATTGTGCAATTTCATGAAACACAGGTACATGAAGAAGGGTTTATCGTCCTTGGCATGATCCTTTATCCATTTGGTCGCCGTCTCGGCCATTCGGCCGTCGCAGGTCGCCAGGTCCTCGGAGGTGAACACCTTGGTTTTCTTGGCGGGTTGACCCTTCACGCCCTCCCATTCCCCGTCGTTGTAAGTCTCTTTGAACCATTTCATGTACGCCGGATCATTTCGCGGAAAGTCGGGGTAGATTTTCGGGTTTGTCCATGTGTACGCATTCGCGTAATAGGGAAGCATGTGGAACATTTCATCGAAACCCACGGCTGTGGGGTAGTACTCGGCTCTGTCCCCCAGGTGCCACTTTCCTATCTGAACCGATCGGTAGCCGGCTCGGCCCAGGTACTCGGCCAAAGTGACTTCATCCTTGTGGATCCCGCCGGGGCTGGCTATGGTGAGCACCTCGCTCAATCCCGAGCGAATGGGGTATCGACCCAGAAGGAATGCCGCTCGTCCCGCCGTGCAACTCGCCTGGCCGTAGAAGTTCGTGAAGTGCATCCCCTCTTTGGCCAAGCGATCCAAGTGAGGGGTCGGCGCGCCTCGATTGACGCCCCCGCCGTACACCCCCAAGTCGCCCCAGCCGACATCATCGGTCATGATCACGACTATATTCGGCTTCTTGCCGTCCCCTTTCTGCTGAGCATACGCGGGTCCCATCGCTATGAATATCAACACCGTCAACATTACTGATGCCGGCGCAGCGAGTATGTGGCGGCTTTTTACGGCCATGCTTACCTCCCGGTTTCCGGTTGGAAACGATTGATGACGGTTCTCACACCCTAAGAACAAGCCGGCCCTCAACATACATCTGCGGTCGAGGACCAGGATACTGCATCAGGCAGAGGACCTTAACACTCAGTTGTGTCTGCGCGGACGCAAGTTTCGTCAAGGCCCCATGACGGTGAATGGTGCATGGAGTCCCTCACGAGACGGCGGATCGGTTTAACTTTAGTCACGCTATGTAGAAAGTCCTCTGCATACTTATCTCGACGGTACCCCACGTGTGTCCCCTCGTCAACCGAAATTCTTAAGGCTCTCACCCGGACGATACGCACTGAATGGAAATGTGAGAAGACGCCGGGGCCTGCGGAGTTCTACACCACACTGGGCGGTCTTTCCGACGAAACCCACCGTCCGGTTTTCGGGGCCCAATATGGATGTGAACAAGTCGTTCAAGCGGGAGGTTCAACGTGCCGGTATCGGACGCCGCGGATTCAACTATTTGCGGCACGGTTTCGAAATTGGAACTGGACGGCAGCCGTTGACTATCGATGTAACGAAGCGTAGGCTGGCTTTGATATTCTGTGCGCGATGATCCGAAATCAGGTAC
>JAZDOF010000022.1:0-3407 GCA_043799015.1 Pseudomonadota bacterium
CGGCGGGTCTTGGGGGCGATGGGTCTCGCCGTGGATCCCAAATTGGCCCACTCAAAGCCCGACGTCGTTGTCGTCTCAGGGGTTGACGGAATTGTTCGCATTTCGGTCCCACATAGCCGCAATACGGGTGACGGCGACTCCCGGGAGATGGGCCCGGCCTTGACGCTCCACGCCACGGATGAAGTGGGAGCGGAGCATGAGGTCTTTCTTGATTCCGGGATCCGTACGGAACCCGGCGAACCGGATGGGGACACAACGTTACTATGCTTCCCGATCCCCGGGAATTGGGAACCGGGTCGTTATGAAGCCAAAGGAACGCTACGGATCATGGGCCGGGACGTTCCGTATTCCGGAATCTGGTTTGTTTGCCCTGCTCGGGCATACGTTCCTCCTCCCCTTCTTGGGGATCGTCGCGTTGCAGGCGTGGGGATAGCCCTCTACGGAGTCCGTTCACAAAGAAACTGGGGTGTCGGGGATTTTACCGACCTGCGAATGATTGTCGATTGGGCCGCGGATGATCTTGGGGTCGATTTCATAGGCTTGAACCCTTTACATGCCCTTTTCAACCGCAAGCCCTTCAATGTTAGTCCCTACCTCCCCTCCAGCAGGTTGTTTATTAATTTTATATACTTAGACATTGAGGCCATTGAGGAGTTCGGCCTTTGCCGGCCTGCGACGGCCTTGCTTTCCGATGGGGAAGTTCAAGACAAGCTGAAACGGCTGCGCGAATCCGAATACGTGGATTACGAGGCTGCGGCTGAGATCAAGCTGAGGTTCCTCAGACTTCTTTTTACCGATTTTCTGCATTCGCGCGAGGACGGCGGACGGGGAAGCCAACGATGGAACGCGTTTAGCTCTTTTGTGGCAGCGCAGGGCAAGGCTTTGGAAGACTTCGCCGTATTCTGCGCTCTCAACGAGGTTTTCCTCGCACAGAACCCGCCGATTTATTCTTGGAGGGAATGGCCGGAGGATTTTCGATCCCCCGAAACCGAGGGCGTAAGGGAGTTTAGGGACAACAACGGGGACCGAACAACGTTCTGGGCTTATGTCCAGTGGCTCATCGAAGGGCAGCTCGAAGCCGTTCAGAAACACGCGTTGGGTAAAGGGATGCTGTTGGGTCTGTACCACGACGAGGCCCTTGCAGTGGATCGAAACGGGGCCGATTCTTGGACCGGTCAGGAGTTTTTTCACGACGGGTTCGGAGTAGGCGCACCGCCGGATCCGTTTGCGCCTGCGGGCCAGAATTGGGGGTTCGCGCCGCCCAGTAGAGATCGGATCCGCGACGCGGCCTATGCTCCTTTCCTTAAGAAGCTGAAGGCCAATTGTCGCCATGGCGGCGCTTTGCGCATAGACCACGTCATGCAACTCCACCGCCTTTTCTGGATCCCTGACGGCATGCCCGCGTCCGAGGGGGTGTACGTCAAGGACAACGAGGAGGATCTCCTCAATCTTCTGGCGTTGGAGAGCATGCGTAACCAAACCCTCATCGTCGGCGAAGATCTCGGGACCCTTCCATTCCAACTCCGTGACCGACTTATGGCTAAAGGCGTGTTTTCGTACCGCGTGTTCTATTTCGAACGTGACTTTGCCGGGAACCAGTTGGGGTCGGACGCGTACCCCGAGAATGCGCTCGTCACCATAACCACGCACGACCTTCCCACGTTGGCCGGCTTTTGGTCCTTTTGGGACATTGAGACGCGGTCGAGGATAGGGCATTTGTCGGAATCCGCAGCGGCCGATTTCAGGGATGATCGCCGCCGGCACAAGAACCTGGTTATTGACCGACTCGTTGGTGACGATCTGCTCACAGCCGAGGAAGGACGGGCCGCGGCACTCGACCACAGACCTTCGGATCGGCTGCACTCAGCCGTTCTCGCGTTTCTTTTTCGAACTCGGTCCAGGCTTGTCCTGATCAACCAGGAGGATGTTTTTCTAACGGCGCGGCAGCAGAATATCCCGGCGACCACTTGGGAGAACCCGAATTGGGCCGTCAAGATGAAATATTCGATCGAGGAACTTAGACATGATACTGAGGCGGTCAGATTGACTCGGAAGATAAGGCGGCTCTTGGATGAGGCCGGACGCTCAAGGCACACGCGGTAAGTTCCACCGATCGGATATCAAACCAATGCGCGTTCCGATCGGCAATGTCCCCACGGCGCGCATCACCCCGGAGGGGCAACCTAACCGTAGCCCGGGGTGGGAACATTCCTGGTCCGGGACCAAGCTACCCCGGTTTCCGCGAAAGCGGGGGCCCAGGGCAGCTTGGAGCCTACATCCGGCATGGAGGAGGAGGTTACCGGAGGCTCTTCATCGGTAAACGATAGGTCGAAGGACAATTGCGGGGTGAACAGCAGGTCCATATATGTTAAGCCGGGCCGCCCGTCGGTTCATATCGAAGGCGTCCCGACATTGCCGTGAGATAAGACTTGAACCGGAAGGCACGAAGGCTACTTGGATTGCTCGACGGCAGGGCCGGCCCCAGGTCCGCCGCCTTTACCGGCAAAGGGACAGCCGGGGCAGCCCATTCCCTGGCCCATCATCATGTGGCGGCCCATTCCCTTACCGTGGCCCGGTCCCATGCCCAACCCCAGCGGCCCTATCTTCTTTCTCTGATCAGGGGTCAGCAGGGAGCGGAATTTGGTCTGGAGAGCTCGGCGCTCGGTGCGAACCTGATCTTTCAAGGTCCAGATTTCTTCTCTCTTCTTGGTTACCGCGCCTTCATCGACCTGGTCTTTGGACGTCAATTCAACCATTTCGATTTTCTTTTTGTCGAGTTCCGCGTTCATCGGCTGTGTCTTCTTCATGAAGTCGATGTGCAGGGCACGGGCCTGCTTTTGCTGCTCGGGAGTCAGGTCATTGAACATGGCCGGGTTCCCACCGCAAAATCCGCCGCCTCGGCCGCCCCACGCATGTCCCGCGTAGGTGAATCCCACTACTAAAACAACTGCAAGAGCGGTTACCGCTACGGTCAACTTAGTACCCTTCATCATGATCGTCTCCTTTTGGGGTAGTTCGTCGTCATTGGTAGGTAATACCGACCCGGTTCCGAAATCCCGCGCGGCACCCGCATTTTTTTTTCAACAAGGTCAGTACCGGTTGCCGAAAATTGGTTCCGCAATCCCCGCTCCAAGCTCGGAGTAAGGACGGAGGGTAAGGACGCATGAGAAAGACACAACCTTCAGCAACGACTTCAGCCTACGAACACGTAGATTTCGTCTTGATGGTCGTCGCAGACCCGGAAGACAGGCAAGTCGTTTGGGCAACTATTCACTCCTGTGGGGCAGGCTTTCCAGCCTGCCGAGATCGCACTAAGAAAATTCGCAGGCTGGAAAGCCTGCCCCACGTTGAGATTGGAATTTCCGCCCGTAAGTGAATGGTCACCCTGCACATACGTTTTCTCTTTC
>JAZDOF010000063.1:0-6932 GCA_043799015.1 Pseudomonadota bacterium
TCTGCAAGGCTCAGAGAGCCGATGGACGCCCAATTGATCGCGAGGAAGCATTACAGGCGCTGGGGATTTTTTTCGAATTGCCGATAATCTATCACACTCCAGACAAACCTGCCCTTCTGGAAACACTGCGATTCGCCGATCAAGCGGGTTCGAGCTTTCAGGACGCCTCTTACCTCCAACTCGCGCTGCTGCTCAATTGTCGTTTGTTGACCGCGGACCGGGCATTTGTGAGCCGGGTCCCGGAGGACCTCACAGAAGATCATATTCTAATGCTACAGACTCCCGCGTAGTTTCAATGCCTCGACCAAGCCTGTTGACCGTGGAACCTCAGTCTGGTACAACAACCGTCACCTGGGTTCAGGAGCACTAATACCATCGGCCGGCGCGGCGTTTTCATGGCAGCCGGCCGTGTGCGTTGAGAGGTGCCTGTGCGCCTCCCATAGTCAGTCTACAGAGAAAAAAGGGAACGAAGGATGACCACAGTCAGGCGTCCGATATCCGCTGAGGGCTATCGTAAGCTCCAGGAAGAATTGGATCGGTTGATCAGAACGGAAAGACCCGCGACAACAAAGGAAATAGAGATTGCCGCGGCGCACGGTGACCTCTCCGAAAACGCCGAGTACACTTATGCCAAAGAAAAACTGAGCCTTATCGACTCAAGGATCAGGGACACCCAGGAACGCATAACGGCGTGTGAAGTCATAGATCTCAATAATCGACCCAAGACCGATAGAATCATATTCGGCGCCGTGGTTACCCTCGAAGACATGGCCACAAGCGAGAAAAGAGTGTTCCGGCTCCTGGGACAGGATGAATCGGATATAGCCCAAGGGAGCCTTTCCGTGTCCTCACCCCTCGGCCGCGCGCTCATCGGCAAAGAAGTCGCTGATGTTGTGGAAGTCAAAACCCCCGGCGGACTGCGTGAGTACGAAATTCTCGACGTGTCTTAACGGCGGGAGCCTGTCCCGCCGGGATTCTCGATACGCTCCTGCGAAGGCACGCTTGGAAGCCCGGTAAATCGTTTCGCAAATGGGTTCACAATTTTGAACGGAGCTCGATCGAACACAAGGGCGACCGTCGGTCGCCCCTATCAGGGCAACCTGCCGGCCGCGCTGCAACGTAGAGGTGTTTCCGAAGCGCTATATGGCTGCGGTCGATGGGCTTCCGTTCCTCCCGCGCCGAATGACGCCGCTTGCCGTTGGAAGGAACGGCACGGGTTCGGGCAGGGCTTTGCACATCGGTTCAAGGCTCAAGGCTAATAAGGCTATATTGTGCCTATATTATAGATGTTTCTCCAGGGGGACGTCCACGACGATTTCGGTTCCCCGGTCCGGGTCGGATGTAATATCGACCGTGCCCTGCAGCAGATCGATTCTCTGCCTGATGGACCACAGGCCCAGGCGTTTGTGAGCTATGGCCTCAGCCGATTCCCTAAGCACGTCGAACCCCTTGCCGTCATCCTTCACACGGACGAGGATCCTCGATTGCGATCCCGAAATCCGGACGACCACGCTACGGGCTTGGGCATGTTCGGCTGTATTGTTGAGCGCCTCCTGGATCACGCGGAACAGATTGATTTCAACATCAAAGTCAGGTTGAAGGCCCTCGACTCCATCGGAGACCAACTTCACCGAGAGTCGATTCTTGGCGGAGAATTCACTGCAATATTGTTGAACAGTGCTCACCAAGCCGAGATGATCCAGACCGGGCGGGAGCAATTCGTAGGAAAGACATCGGACGCCCTCCACCACGCTGCGGACCGTTTCGGATATTTCCTCAACGCGATCGCTCAATTCGGGCTTGACGGACCTTAAGTCGTCGGCAACCGTTTTGAGTGACAGCCTTAAGGCGGAAAGGTCTTGGGCCACATGATCGTTCAAGTCCGAGGCAATGCGTTCACGCTCCCGTTCCTGTGACATGATCATGGTGTGGGTCAGCGCGATGATTCTTTCCCGGGCCTCCTTAACCGAGGTAATGTCGAGATTGGTTCCTGAAACTCGCAACGGCCGACCGTCTTCGCTTCGCTCAACTATCCTACCTCGGGTCAAGACCCATTTCCACGCCCCCTTTTTCGAAAGTGCCCGGTGCTCCACCTCGAGATTGGGTGTCACGGCATCCAAATGCGCTTTGATTGCCTCAGAAAACCGACCGGCATCTTCCGGGCTGATCAATTGTTCCCACGAGCCTTTCTGCGGCGGGATTTCCTCCGGGCCATAGCCGAGCATCTCGGAAAACGACCGATCACAGACCAATGCACCGGTCTGTAGGTCCCAATCCCACCAGGCTAGGTCGGCCCCCTTCATGGCCAGTTCAAACCTCAGTTCGCTTTGTCTCCGCGTCTTCTCGGCCAAGTCACGTAGCCCCATTTCCTCCTTGAGCCGTTTGTTGCACTCCTGTTGAACCAGCAGCCGTCCTTTCTCCGCTGTAAGGTCCTCGACCAGGGCAAGTAGGAACCGGTCTCGCCCGATCCTCACCGAACGCAGCGTAACGCGTCCCCAAATGCGGCCGGTCCCGATTGCGGGCATTGCAGTGAGGCAGCGGGGTTGCCTGGTGGAAAAGACCGAAGCCATAAGCGTCCGAACTTTCTCGGCCTCGCCGGCGTCCGGAAAAAGGCCGTAAAAAAACTCCCCCAGTATTTTCTCGTAGTTCTTGTGAATCCTGCGGCAAGCCTGGTTTGCAAAGGTGATCCGAGCTCTATCGTCGATTAGGAAGGCGGGTATGGGGAGCGCCTCCAGGACCTTCCCCAAGACGGTCGTGCCGATTCCCCGGGCCTGGAAGCTGCCCGTGACGTTAACGTGCTTGTTGAAAAGACCGGAAAGGTCCAGCGATTGTGTGCCGTCCTCGAAGCCGGCCTCTACAGGCCCATCATGCAACGTACCTGAAGTGTCGGAAGGTCCACCTTCTCTCAAGTCATCGTTCGACCTGTGCGAAAAACCCGAACCCGTGTTGGATCTCCCGGATCCAGCGCATGATTCATCACGCCCGGTGTCGGCCTTTCCTCGGCATTTGTCGTTTTCTTCCACATGGCCCCCCGAACCTTCGTGAAGCGGCGATAGGGCACGGCTGAATCAGACCGCCATCCGTTACAGTGTGACAAACACCGATAGATTAGTCAAGTTGGGCCGGACGCCGAACTCTGTACCAAATGAGGCGTGGAACCGGGGATCTGCGGCGGCACAGCTCCGTTTTCTTCAGGGGCTTCCGGCTGGAATGCGGCATCCATGATACTGATCCACAGTAACAGCGAAATCGGATATACGGCCTCATGATGCCGGAGGCCCCCACCAAATCGTCCGGATCGACATGTCTCTCGGTCGGTGTGAGCGGCGACCCGTGACCGCGGTGCCGGATATCGTCGCACCGACGATTCCTCTCGAAACGGGCCGCCTACTGGTACCGGTTAGTTGTTCAACACGCCCGTCAGGGTCAGCACCTGCTTGACGGCTTGGAGCGATGGGGCATCCGACGCGATCTCGAGTAGGGGCTTACCCAGAAGGTCCAGATTCACCAATGCGTCATCGTAGGGAATAATGCCGAGGGGGGCTAGGGGCAGCTTTTCTATCTCTTGACGAACGGCATCCGGAAGGTCTTCGTAGTTGCCTTGAACTCGGCTCAGAATCAAGTGCCTGTTGTGGATGCGGCCCTTCAGCTCGTCCAGCAGCTCTATGATGCGGCCGATGGTGCGGATGCTGCGGGGCGCGGGATCGGAGATAATGAAAAGATGATCCACCTCTTCTTCCGTTCGACGTGACAGGTGTTCCATACCGGCTTCGTTGTCGATCACAACGTGAGAATAATTGGAGGTAAGCTTTGCTATTACGTCACGAAGGATGTTATTGGCCATACAATAGCACCCGGATCCCTCAGGGCGGCCCATGGAGAGAAAGTCGATGTTGTCGGTTTCTTCCAGGCAAGCCTGAATCTGGTATTCCATGAATCTGTCTCGGGTCATTCCGCCTGGGATTTCGTCCCCCAGCTTCCTGGTGTCCTCACGTACGCAGCCCACACTCCTAGGCTCCCTAACGCCGAGCACTTCATGGAGATTGGAGTTGGAATCGGCGTCAATGGCCAGGAGAGGTTTTATCCCCGATTGAATCAAGGCCCTAATAACAAGAGCGGTAAACGAAGTTTTGCCGACTCCGCCCTTGCCGGCAACCGCAAGCGTCATTCCCATTTACGTTTCCTTTCAGACTTTCGGCACAAAAAATGATTGTTCATGGAGATCGGCGTCACACATCAAGATGCGATACACGAGCCCCCAATTCCGCCAATATCTCATAGACCCTTTCGGTATGCTCCATAGTAAGGCCGGCGCAACCGCATGCCGGCGTCACGATAATCTTGTCTTTCAGCAGATCGCCGTTAACTCCGGCGCCGGTCAAGAGCCTCACTCCTTCTTGGATACGCCCAAGAACGTCATCCATGGTTTCACTCATAATCCGTTCAGTGTTCGGCACCGCTCCCCAGGCCAACACCCCTCCCCCGGCGAGGAATCGGTTGAGTCCTTCGGGATATAGAGCCACGGTATGCATATAGTCCACAGCGTCGAAATTTATGATTCGCGTCTCGGTCTCCATTAGAATTCCCCAATCGGTGTTGCCGCAACAATGTACCCCGGGAATTCCTCCTGCCCGTACCGCCATCGAGATTACTTCGTTCAACGAGTCCACCACGTCCGTTCGTGACACGCCCAGGAAAGCCGAGGAACCAAACGCACTGAGAATGGGTTCGTCAAAGAAAACGATGACGCTTTTGGCCAAGGGTTTGAATTGCTCCACCAGCCAGGCCGCCTTGAGCCCCATCCCTTTGACCGCAATGTCGCGAAACACGGGGTGGTAGAAAATGGGTTTACCAACCTCATCAGTTACCGTGAGCGCAAAGCTGAGCGGTCCGGTCACTTGGACCTTAACAAAATCCGGCTTTTCTCCGCAGGAGCGCAGTCGTTCCCGCAGAACCGCGCACCCTCGCGCATAATCCGGACCGATTGCGAATGAATCCGCGGCAGCGCCATCGTCTACAGCCAGGAAGTCCGTATAAAAGCGTTCGGCCTCGGCCGTCCCATCCGCTTCCGTATCAAAATAGTACTTCAAATTCTCCAGGTCCACTTTGAAAGCAGGTAGACCTTCGCTGTACTGAATCCACATCTGCTCCCTGGGGTCCACCATGGGAAGTTGAGGTACGTGAGGCGCGCGGATCAAATTACTCAGGATCAAATCCACGGCCTGTCGGGAGTCGGTGTGAGGCATACTGCCCACGGCGGTGGCTAGGAACGGAGGCAATATGGAGGTGTCCTCGAAAGGTTTCATAACTGCATTCCTTATACACGACGAAAAAGCGATAATGCTCTAAGTGATCCGCGGCCGCCGAATCGATTCTTGAACGAGACCGCAAAAAAATGAGTCTAATTAACCGGAGAAGATATTGTCAAGCCGCGGTTGGAAAGGTAAAACCACGGAGAGCGGCAGGTCTCGCGTCGAATAAGGTGCCGGCCGCCGATACTCCTTCGGTACTAAGGAAAGTATGACTCAGTGGGAGAAAGGTCAATGGGTTGCGGAAGGGCTTTGTTGTGCATCTTGTTACCGCCTCTTGCCGTACTGGACAAAGGCATCGGAACGATTCTCGTCATATTGGCGTTAACCATAGTCGGATGGGTGCCCGGCGTAATCGGCGCCCTCGTGGTATGTAGCCAATCGAAGGCCGGGGAAGAACACGACGTGTAGGCTGGTAACGACAGGTTCCGGAGTACAAGGGAAGAGGTCGGATTCAGGGCGCGTCGGCGGGCGCAATGACGCGAAGAAGCGGGAAGGGAGCACTTGATGGACCACACTTGGTATGTGGCGATGACCTGGATGGGCCTGGCCCTGCTTGCCGGCGTAATATCGATGCGGACGGCGATATCGGTGGCGCTGGTAGAGATATTCTTGGGCGTGATAGGCGGCAACTATCTGGGCCTAGACCCGGGGGTCCCATGGATAGGCTTCTTGGCGGGCTTCGGGGCAATCCTGCTCACGTTCCCTGCCGGCGCGGAAATCGAGCCGCAGGTCCTGCGAAAGTACGGCAAGGAGAGCTTGGGAATCGGCTTTGTCAGCTTCCTTTTCCCTTTTCTGGGCGCGATGGCCTACGCCTATTACATTGCGGGCTGGGACCCTAATGCTTCGAAGATCTGCGGGATCGCCCTTTCCACCACATCAGTTGCGGTGGTGTACGCTGTCATGGTGCAAACCGGGCTTAACAAGACCGATTTGGGAAAGGTTATCCTGGCCGCGTGTTTTGTAACCGATCTCGGCACCGTCGTAGCGTTGGGGGTCCTCTTCGCCGACTACGATATCCGGCTTGCCGTATTCGTGGTGGTAACCATCGCCGTGCTGATTGCATCCCCTCGACTCACACGTTGGTTCTTCAGAACCTTCTCCGGCCACGTGAGTGAGCCCGAGATCAAGCTGTTGTTCCTTCTTTTGTTCGGGCTGGGGTGGCTTGCCACGCGATCCGAAAGTGAGGCCGTCCTTCCCGCCTACTTGCTGGGCATAACGCTTGCCGGGGTTTTCCAGGAGCACCGCGAGATGGTGAGGCATCTTCGTACGGCCACTTTCGCGCTCTTAACCCCGTTCTACTTTCTCAAAGCAGGAACAATCGTCTCGATCCCCGCGATCGTGAGCGGATTAGGCTTAATCCTGGTCCTATTGGTCGTGAAGGTGGGGGCGAAGTTTATCGGGGTTTACCCGTTAACCTCCTTCCTCCGCTTTTCTCCCAAAATCGGCATGTATACCACGCTGCTGATGAGCACCGGCTTGACCTTCGGCAGCATCTCCGCGTTGTTCGGGTACAGCCGGGGAATCATCACGCAGGAGCAATACACCATCCTGGTTACGGTGGTAATCGGCAGCGCCGTGGTTCCCACGCTCATCGCACAGTGGTTCTTCGAGCCCCAACAG
>JAZDOF010000083.1:0-2555 GCA_043799015.1 Pseudomonadota bacterium
GTACCTCACGGTAAAACGATTGCTGGACGCGGCAAGGTCCGATTACCGGCCTGCACTGGTGGAGTTGGTAACATACAGGATGGACGACCACACCACCGCGGACGACGCGTCACGCTATCGTACCAAGGAAATGGTGGAGCATTGGCTAAAGAAGGACCCCATTGATCGTCTGCGGCAATACATGATTTCGCAGAGAAGCTGGGACGACAAGAAAGATGCGGACCTCTCGGCTCAGTGCAATGCCGAGGTGGAGGACATCGTTCGGGAATATGAAGCGACACCCCATCCCCATCCCGCCGACATGTTCGAGCATGCCTTCGCGGAACTCCCGGCGCACTTGCGGGAGGAACGAGACGAATTCGTTCGACTTCTCGGCACGGCAGTGAGGTGAACCATGGCACGATTATCAATGATTGAGGCTGTTAACTCCGCCTTGCACGAAATGATGGAACGCGACCCCAACGTCGTGGTGCTGGGTGAGGATGTGGGAATCGATGGCGGCGTGTTTCGCGCCACTGTGGGGTTAATCGAAAAATTCGGTCCCATGCGCGTCATGGACACGCCCTTGGCCGAGAGCGGCATAGTGGGAACGGCCATCGGCATGGCCATCTACGGCATGAGGCCCGTGGCCGAGATCCAGTTCGAAGGCTTCATCTTCAAGGCGTTCGACCAGATTCACAGCCACGCGGCACGCATGCGCCGGAGGTCACAGGGCGTGTTCAACGTTCCCATGGTGGTGCGTGCCCCGTACGGCGCGGGTGTTCGCGCGCTGGAGCATCATTCGGACGCGCCGGAGGCTTTCTTCTGTCATATTCCAGGAATAAAGGTAGTTATCCCATCAACGCCGTCGGACGCGAAGGGACTGCTCATATCCGCGATCGAAGACCCGGACACGGTGATATTCCTTGAACCGAAACGCCTGTACCGACTCTTCAAAGAAGAAGTTCCGGACGAGTATTACACGACGCCGCTGGGCAAGGCCCGGATGGTACGGGAAGGACACGACCTGACCATCGTGACGTTCGGCGGAATGGTGCAGGTTTGCGAGAAAGCCGCGGCACACGTGGCGGATGAGGGCGTAGATGTCGAGGTAATCGACCTTAGAACAATATGGCCGTACGACCTGGATACGGTAATAAGCTCGGTCAACAAAACCGGGCGACTCATCATAGTCCACGAGGCCCCCAAAGCCTTCGGGGTGGGCGCTGAAATCGCCGCGACCGTAGGCGAACGTTGTCTGCTCTCTTTGCTCGCGCCCATCAAGCGGGTCGCGGGGTACAGCATATACCCGCCGCTGGCCAAACTCGAGGACTTCAGCTATCCGGACTCGGAACGGGTGGTACGTGCCGTCCACGAGACCATGCAGTTCTGATCAAGGGGAAAGGAGCAGCGACATGAGACACGTATTCAGGTTCCCCGATGTAGGAGAAGGCATAGCCGAGGCTGAGATCGTCGAGTATCTCGTCAATGTGGGTGACGTGGTAAAGGCGGACCAACCGGTCGTAAGGGTCGAAACCGACAAGGCCGTGGTGGAGTTGCCGTCGCCCGTGGCGGGCCGAGTCCTGGAAATACCTCACAAACCGGGTGCCGTCATCAAGGTAGGCGAACCTTTGCTCATCCTCGAAGCCGAAGGCCCCGCAGCGGAATATACCGTGCGGTCGGATGAAACGGCCCGGCCTCCGGCCCCCCCCGTCCAGGCGGCCCCCATCCCTGCCCCGACTCCGGCCCCCGCAACTCGGGCAGGCGCCCCGATCTTGGCAACACCTCACACCAGGCGATTGGCACGGGAGCTTTCTGTAGAAATAACCTCCATCGTGGGCAGCGGCCCACGCGGCAGGATAACCGATGACGATGTGCGTGGGGCTGCGGCTAAGGCCAAGGTCGAGCAGCCCGCGCCCAAGGCCCCCACGGCAGCTTCCGTCCAGGTTCCGGCCACGGCGGGGTTCGATTTCGAAAAGTACGGCCCTACGCTTCGGGAGCCTCTGAGGGGCATACGAAAGCGCACGGCCGAGGTGATGGTGCGATCCGTCTCGACCATTCCCCATGTGACCCACTTTGATCAGGCGGATGTCACCGAACTCATGACGGTGCTGGATCAGCTCAAGCCCTATGCGGAAACCCGTGGCGCCAAGCTCACCGTGTTGTCGTTTCTCGCCAAAGCCGCAGTGGATGCCTTGAAGCGTTTTCCCTCTTTCAACAGCTCGCTGGATGAATCCACGGGCGAGATAGTGTTCAAGCATTACTACAACATAGGGTTCGCCACCGACACGGAGGCCGGTCTTATGGTCCCCGTGGTGCGGGATGCGGACCGGAAATCCATAATGGAAATCGCCTCGGGCCTTCAGGAACTTGCAAACAAGGCCCGTGACCGTTCAATAGAAATTGACGACATGCGTGGAGGCACGTTTACCATCACCAATGTTGGGGCCATAGGCGGAATGTGGGCCACGCCCATCATAGTGCATCCCGAGGTGGCCATCCTGTGTTCCGTTCGGGCACGGAAGGTCCCGGTGGTCAGGGATGACGAAATCGTGATCCGAACCGTCATGCCGCTT
>JAZDOF010000228.1:0-7249 GCA_043799015.1 Pseudomonadota bacterium
TGGTTTGATCACATAATGGATACCTATCCGGCCGACGCCAGGGATTTCATGAAATCTCAAGGGGATAGGTTCGCCAATCCTGTCGGCTCATCCATATCGGCGGGAATAACTGCGCTGTTTCACCGCCTCGTTGAGGGTGGAGAAATCGACTGCAAAGAGACCGCCGACGTCCTGGACGAAATCATACGCATCCGAGCGGTCCAGAATTTCACCCCTGCTGAGGCGGTGGCATTCGTGTTCTTCCTGAAACTTATCGCTCGGGAGGCCCTGGGCGACTCCATCAGGGCCGGTACGCACTTTGCAGAATTATTGACTTTTGAGACACGAGTGGATAAACTGTCTCTCCTTGCCTTTAATGTCTACGTGCAGTGCCGGGAAAAAGTGTACGAAATCCGCGCGAAAGAATTAAGAGAACTCACTTCTCGAATTGTTCAGAGAGCGTGCCAGGTCTGGGACGGCGGAGGCATAGAAGGCCCAAGACCTGATGAAGTATAAAAGCAGCGTTATTTCATACGAGGTGGTGGCAGATGAACCCATGGTATTCCTTATTCACGGCCTTGATCGCGGTGCTTGCTCTGGTCGTGCTTGCGCTGATCGGAGCCGGGGCGATAAGCTTGAGCGCCATTTTCGGGATCGTAATCCCGTACGTGGCTTTTGCCGTCTTCATGATCGGTATAATCTACCGAGTATTGGAGTGGGCGAAAATCCCCGTACCTTTCAAGATTACGACCACGTGCGGCCAGGGCAGATCACTCCCGTGGATGAAGCAGGCCAAGCTCGACTGCCCGTTTACCACATGGGAAGTTATCGGGCGAATGTTCTTGGAAGTCTTTCTTTTTCGATCTCTCTTCAGGAACGTCAGAGCTGAACTGCGAGACGGCCCCAAGCAGACCTTTGCATCATCCAAGTGGCTGTGGCTTTTTGGAATAATCTTCCACTATTCGTTCCTCACCATCGTCTTGCGGCACGTGAGGTTTTTCACGGAGCCGGTTCCGATGTGGGTACAGGCCATTAGCGGCCTCGACGGTTTTTTCGACATTTTTGTGCCGACGCTCTTCCTCACGGATATAGCCTTCCTATTGGCGGTTGCCTACCTTTTTCTGCGACGTGTAATAGTTCCCCAGGTTCGGTACATCTCGCTGGCTGCCGACTATTTCCCGTTGTTCTTAATCATGGCAATCGGGATTACGGGCATACTGATGAGACAGCTATTACACGTCGATATCCTTAAAGTTAAGGAATTGGCCGTCGGTCTTGCCGCGTTTTCCCCCTCGGCTCCCAAGGACTTGGGGGTTCTTTTCTACACCCATCTGTTTCTCGTGAGCGTGCTCATCGCCTATTTTCCCTTCAGCAAGCTCATGCACGCCCCCGGCGTGTTCCTGAGCCCGACACGAAATATGGCCAACGACAACAGGGCGGTAAGGTACGTCAATCCGTGGGAGACTGAGTTGAACTCAGTGACCAAGGTCCACTCCTACGAGCATTACGAGGACGATTTCAGGGAGAAGATGAAAGAAGCAGGAATACCTGTGGACAAGGAGTAACAGATGTCATCGGAACACCTTCCAATCAAGCCGGAAGACCTGCTGAAGATAACATACAAACCGCCCACGACCCCGTGGATGGAGACGCCGACCGTATTCAAGCCGGGGACTTTCAGTTTTCCGACCAATGTCAAGACTCGCGACGTCCTGCACGACAAGGCCAATATCACCAATCCCTTGAAGTGGTCGCCGACGGACGAAGACTGGAATCTCCCCGAGAACTGGAAGGAAATAATCCATAACGGCATCAAGAAACGACTGGAAAAATACAGATCGTTTCGGTTGTTCATGGACATCTGCGTGCGCTGCGGGGCCTGTGCGGACAAATGCCACTTTTTCCTCGGCGGCGGTGATCCCAAGAACATGCCGGTGCTTCGCGCGGAACTCATAAGGTCCGTGTATAGAAAGGACTTCACCCTTCCGGGAAAGATTTTCGGACGGCTGGCCGGGGCTCGTGAACTGACCAAAGATGTGATCAAGGAGTGGTTTTACTACTTCTATCAGTGTACCGAATGCCGCCGCTGCTCGGTCTATTGCCCCTACGGAATCGACACGGCCGAAATAACGATGATGGGGCGCGAATTGCTCCACGAGCTTGGCCTCGGCATCAACTGGGCCATGGAGCCCGTGGCCAACTGTTTCAGGACCGGAAACCATCTCGGTATCCCTCCCCACGGCCTCATCGACATGTGGGAATTCTGCGCGGATGATATCGAGAACATCACCGGCATTCGTATGGACCTTGTTAACAAGCATGTGAATCGAAAGGGCGCCGAGATCCTGGTGGTAACCCCCTCCGGCGATTACTTCGCTGATCCGGGGACCTACACCTTCATGGGGTATCTCATGCTCCTGCATGAAATAGGCCTCGATTACACATGGAGCACTTATGCGTCCGAAGGCGGAAACTTCGGGTTGTTCACATCCCATCAAGCCATGAAGGCCCTCAACTCAAAGATATACGCGGAAGCCAAGCGTTTGAAGGTAAAATGGATCCTCGGCGGTGAGTGCGGGCACATGTGGCGGGTCATGCACCAGTACATGGATACTTTGAACGGCCCGCCGGACTTTCTCCAAGAACCGGTATCACCCATCACAGGGACCAAGTTCGAGAACTCGAACGCGACCAAGATGGTGCATATCACCGAATTTACATCGGACCTCATCAAACACGGGAAACTGAAACTAGACCAGAGCAGAAACGACCACATAATAGGCACATACCACGA
Source organism: Pseudomonadota bacterium (assembly GCA_043799015.1). Taxonomy (GTDB): domain Bacteria; phylum Desulfobacterota; class Desulfomonilia; order Desulfomonilales; family Desulfomonilaceae; genus JAZDOF01. Next base: position 2,774 of record JAZDOF010000228.1, read on the forward strand.
TTCCTGCAACCCGGCGAGAGCGGCGGGGCTCCTGGAAGAACCCCGGTACGTTATCAGAAACATAATGAACAACTTCTATGAAATGCCCGAGAATACCATCCGCGAGAACACCTTCTGCTGCGCCGGAGGTGCTGGTCTGGGCAACGACGAAAACATGGAAATGCGAATGCGGGGCGGATTCCCGAGAGGTAATGCCGTGCGCCACGTCCGTGACAAATTCGGAGTGAACCGCCTGCTTTGCATGTGTGCCATCGACCGGGCCACTCTGTCCGCCCTTTGTGAATATTGGGCGCCGGAGGTAAATGTGGGCGGGATTCACGAGCTGCTGGGCAACGCCCTAGTAATGGAAGGCGAGCACGAGCGGACGGAAGACCTTCGAGGAGACCCCCTGCCGGGAATGGAGGGCAAAGAGGATGAATGACACTGGCAAGATCATCGTAGGACTTGTGGTATTTGTCGGGCTGTTCACGTATCCGATTTGGACGCCCGTGATTTTCGGCAAAGCCGGGGCTCCCCCCAAGCTTGAACTCCCCAAGGACCAGAAGCAGTGTGTGGAAGCTACCGCGGAAATGCGCAAATCCCACATGACGCTGCTCGATACTTGGCGAGATTCGGTGGTCCGCGAAGGGAAGCGCCTGTACGTGGCAAGGGACGGAAAACAGTATCTTATGAGCTTGCAGAATACCTGCTTCAATTGCCATAAGAATAAAGAACAGTTCTGTGACAAATGCCACAATTACGTGAACCTTTCGCCGAAATGCTGGGAGTGCCACGTTACCCCCGAGTATGGCAAGGAACAGAAGGTTGCGGGGAGGGCTAACTGATGGAACAAAGTAGGCGACACTTCTTAAAGATAGCCGGTCTGTCCGCTTTCGGGTTGGGTGCCGCTCCCGTGGTCGATGCAATGGCCGGGGGCTTCTCCTCGGAAATGATTACGGACCCCAAGGTGTCAACGGGCAAACGATGGGCCATGGTGGTGAATGTCAAGAAGTTCAAGGAGTCGGGGCCGGAAGCTTTGAAAACCTGTGTGGATGCCTGCCACACTTACCATAACGTCCCGCAATTCGACAATCCAAAGGACGAAGTCAAGTGGATCTGGCCGGAACCGGTCGGCCATGCCTTTCCTGAACAAGAGCACGATTACCTGCATGATTTCGAAAAGGAAACCTTAAAGGTTCCCGTACTCGTCATGTGCAATAACTGCGACAACCCTCCCTGCGTAAGGGTTTGTCCCACCAAGGCGACATTCAGACGTGACGACGGCATCGTAATAATGGACTTTCACCGGTGCATCGGATGTCGCTACTGCATGGCCGCGTGTCCGTTCGGGGCACGAAGCCTGAACTGGCGTGATCCCAGGCCCCACATCAAGACCAAACTGAACCGTGAATTTCCTACACGGACGAGAGGGGTCGTTGAAAAGTGCAATTTCTGTGCGGAAAGGCTGGCGATCGGCAAGCCCCCCGTATGTGTCGAAGCGTGCAAGAACAAGGAGCTGGTTTTCGGCGACATCGAGGATCCCAACTCGGAAGTTAGAGACCTGCTCAAGAAAAACTTCGCCATTCGACGAAAACCCCAACTAGGGACCAGCCCCCAGGTTTACTACATCTTGTGAGGTGCCCATGTTCGAAAAGGTATTGGAAGGCAGCAAGGGGTTCAGGGTTTGGATACTATTCCTCCTAGGCCTGGTAGGGATAGGGTTCCTTTGCTACTTGCAGCAGTGGTTCACCGGGTTGGGTGTTACCGGCATGAGTCGGGATGTGTCCTGGGGATTGTACATCGGGCAGTTCACCTTCCTGGTCGGTGTGGCGGCGTCCGCCGTCATGCTGGTGCTACCCTACTACCTGCACAACTACAAAGTTTACGGTAAAATAACCATTCTCGGCGAGTTCGTCGCGGTGGCCGCGGTCACGATGTGCCTCAGCTTCATCGTCGCCGACCTCGGGCGCCCCGACCGGGCCTTCAACGTGCTTTTGCACCCCACGCCCGGGTCGGTCCTTTTTTGGGATATGGTGGTTTTGAACGGCTACCTGATCCTGAACATCATCGTCGGCTGGACCGTGCTCGGCGCGGAGAGCCGCAACGCTCCTCCCCCCAAGTGGGTCAAGACCTTCATCTATCTGTCCATCCCCTGGGCCTTCAGCATTCACACGGTCACAGCATTCCTGTACTCCGGTCTGCCCGGCAGAGGGTTCTGGTTGACCGCGGTAATGGCTCCCCGCTTTCTAGGGTCAGCCTTTGCATCCGGTCCTTCGCTGCTCATTCTGTTGTGCTTCATCCTGAAGAAGGTGGCAGGCTTCGACCCCAACAGGGAAGCTATCCGCGCCCTCTCCAAGACGATCACGTACGCCATGGTGGCAAGCCTCTTCTTCATGGCGTGCGAATTGTTCACCGTATTCTATAGTCAGATTCCCGAACACATGCACCACTTCGCCTATCTCTTCACCGGGCTTCACGGGAAAGGCAACTTGGTGCCGGTTATGTGGATTTGCGCCATCATGGCCATCACGGCCACGGTATTGCTCCTGATCCCGAAGACCAGAAACGACGACACCATACTCCCGGTCGCCTGCGCCCTGGCCTTCTTCGCCTTGTGGATCGAGAAGGGGGTCTCGCTGGTGGTAGGCGGGTTTATCCCATCGCCCCTCGAGACGGTAACCCAATACGCTCCCACGGCGTACGAACTGGGTATCACAATGGGCGTCTGGGCCCTCGGGGCGCTGATCCTCAGCATACTCTACAAGGTGGCTATGTCTGTAAGGATCCGTCAACAGCAGGAAGATGCCTGGGCCGCCAAGTCCCCTGCCGATGCTTAGAATTCCATCCGTTTGAGCTTCTACCAGGGCCCCGTCCAGCCACGGGGCCCTGTCTTCCCCTCTCTTATCCCAATGCTCGGCGTACCCGCGCAAAAGTCACTCCCCCCGGTCTTGTCGGCCCCCTGAAAACGCGCTCGTATCGGCCGGTCAAATCGCAGAGCGCTATTCGCCCTTACCGTGGAAGTATTCGCTGCCGGCTCCGGGATAAACCTTTCGTTCTTCTTCGGGGATCGGAGCAACAGGTGCGGGCCATTTTCCCGGTTGAGGTTCCGAGCCCTCGATGGTTATGGGTGACGGTTGGGAGTCGGCCATTTGAGGATATCGACGGATGTCGACCGTCGGCTTCGACCAACTGAACTCAATAGGAATGTTGTTTGGGTCAAAGGTATAGATGGACCTTATGAATCCGTGGTCCACCATCTCGGATACCCAGAATCCGCCGGCTTCCAAGCGCGCCTTCAAGTCCCAAAGGTCTTCCTCGGAGTCCACCCCTATTGACGTGTGATCAAACGCAAAGGGACCCTTCACGGGGGCACCGTGATCCTTTTCGGGCATGGGCTCCACCCCGGGCCACTCGAAAAAGGCGATGAGGTCGGAAGGGGATATCTCGAAGAAATAGTGCCTATATCCCGGCCTTCCCAGGCCCGCGACCAAGCGCATTCCAAGCAGGTCCCGCCAGTAACGTATGGTGGTATCCATATCCCCCGTGGCCATGGCCAGATGGTTGATTCCGTTGAACCCCATTCGAAAGCCTCCCTCTCAGGTCCCCCTTCGGTCCCGATTCTCGCGGCGAGGACCCTTATCGCCATCTTCATACAGTGCTTATTGTTTCCGGGAATGGAAGAGGTCCGGTTCGAGCACTCCCTTACGAGGCCCTCTTAATGCCCAGCCTCTCCAACAACCCCTTCTTTGCCGGGGAACTCTTGTTCCCATGAACGACCTCGTCCCTTATCGCTATGAGCACCTCGAGCAATTCCTTGGATGAGGCAAATCTGTCTTCCTTTCGCTTGGCGCTCATCTTTCTCAGGAGGCGGAAAATAGTCTCCGGGACGGGAGGGTTGGCGTTCTTGAAGGGAGGAAGTTCTTCATGTACGTGCTTTTGAAAGATGACGTAGGCGGATTCGCCCATGAACGGCGGATTCCCCTCCAGCAGGTGATAGAGGGTGATACCGAGGGAATATATGTCGGACCTGATGTCGAGGTCTTGAGCGCCTTTGGCCTGCTCGGGCGAGAAATACAGGGGGGTACCGCAGGCAATACCGGTTTGGGTCAGGCCGCTGTCTCCGGCTTCCAAATAATTCTTTGCCAAGCCGAGGTCCGCCAACTTGGGTTCACCTCGTTCCGTAAACAGAATGTTGGCGGGTTTTATGTCTCGATGGAGGATATTGTGTTCTTCGGCCAACGTTAGAGCACTCGTGACGTGGATGGCGATGTCGAGCGCCTTATCCAGACTGAACCGCCCTATCCTGTTGAGGATGGAAGCCGCACTGCCGCCGCTTATGAAAGGCATGATAAGGAAGTGGAACCCGTCCTCGAACCCCACATTCATAACCCCCACGATGTTTGGGTGCTGCAACTTGGCGGTTGCCCTGGCTTCTCGAATGAATCGCTTGACGAACACCGGGTCCCGTTCGGCGAGATGAGCGTAAAGAATCTTGAC
>JAZDOF010000173.1:0-7394 GCA_043799015.1 Pseudomonadota bacterium
GTGACGTATTTCGAGCGACTCTCTTTGCCCCGAAGGGGCTGCCCAACGGTAGCCGTGGGTTTGAACCCACGGAGGGCGAATCCCAAAAAAAAGACCTCTGGACCCTGAAAGGGTCCACCATCGAGAAGCCGGGATTGACCAGGGGGCGACCCTTCCAGGGTCGAAAACATAATGTCAATGGGCGTTTCTTCCACGGGCTTCGCCCGTGGCTACCAGTGGTCAGCCCCTTCGGGGCTTGACGCTTCTCCCAAATACGCGACCGTATTTATGCAAAGAAGCACTAAGCATCGACCGCGCCGTCAATCGAATTTGTATGGAATCGTGTCTTTGCCGTAGTCCACTACCGTTGACGAGTACTCCATGACGCGACAGTGTTCTACGGCTTCGAGAATATGGGCGCAGTGGGGTGCGACGGTCACCATGTCGCCCTGCACGGCAATGACGAACCCGTTTTCCATCGTTTCGAGGTCCACGTGACGGATGCGGCAGGACCCGCTGATGACGTAGAAATACTCGGTTTTTTCGACATGGTAGTGACTTCCCCGGAAGCGGCCGACCCCCGGGTGAATGTCAAAGTATACCGGGTTGTAAACCGGCCCTTCCGGACGCAACACCACCAGCTCGCCCCTTTCCTCTATAATACGCTTCGGGCCCGAAGATGACCCATTAAGGGGTAGTCGAACGATATCAAGCTTGGAACCAGCCATATGTCTTCCTTTCTTAACCCGGGAAAAAGGGGAACCCGGCAATTGTGCATCAACCCCGTCGGATTGCGCAATCGAAGATTCCCGCCGTCGGGCCGAATACATCGGTTGATATTCTCCAGGGCTTGTCCTACAATTTGGTAACTCGCTAATATGGCCCTCTTAGAATATGGGCGCTGCGACTTTCTTGGGAAAGAGAAGGGATGGAGAAATCAAACCTGGAGCGAAAACTAAAAGAACTGACGCTAATATTTGAAGTCAGTCAGAGCCTTCACCAGAGCATGGATTTGAGAAAAGTGGTCAGCTCGATTCTGGAGGCCATGGCTAAACACATGGGAATGGTCCGCGGGACCTTGACCTTACTAAACCGGGAATCCGGCGAGATATTCATCGAAGCAGCGCACGGACTGTCCGCGTCTCAGAAAGAAAGGGGAAAATACCGTTCGGGAGAGGGGGTCACGGGAAAAGTCATAGCCACAGGAGAACCCGCGGTTGTGCCCCACATTTCCGATGAGCCTCTGTTCCTGGATCGGACCGGCGCGCGCAGGGGACTCAGCAAGTCGGATATCTCCTTTATTTGCGTCCCCATAAAGATTGGTACCGAGACCATCGGGACTTTGAGCGCCGATCGCTTGTTCGAGGAGAGGGTGTCCCTCGATGAGGATGTCCGTCTGCTCTCGACGATTGCCCTGTTGATCGCTCAAGCCGTAAAACTGCGGCAAGAAGCGGAAGAGGAGCGGCACCGCCTTGTAGAGGAGAACGAGAGGCTTCAACGCCAGTTGGAACAGCGTTTCCGTCCCTCCAATATCATCGGCAAATCAAAGGGCATGCAACACCTTTACGATCTCATCGCACAGGTTTGCAGCACCGACACCACAGTACTCATACGCGGAGAGAGCGGCACGGGCAAGGAACTGGTGGCGCAGGCCATCCACTATAACAGCAGACGCACCGACCGCCCTTTCATAAAAGTAAACTGCGGAGCGCTGCCTGAAAGCGTGGTCGAAAGCGAGCTCTTCGGGCATGAAAAGGGCGCGTTTACGGGCGCCATAGCGACCCGAAAAGGGCGCTTCGAGCTTGCCCACGGCGGGACCATCTTCCTCGACGAAGTGGGAGACCTGTCCGCGCTCACCCAAATCAGGCTCTTGAGGGTGCTCCAGGAAAGGGAATTCGAACGAGTCGGCGGAACAAGCACCATCAAGATAGATGTAAGGGTAATAGCAGCTACGAACAGGAACCTGGAGGACCTGATCGAGAAGGGCATTTTCAGAGAAGACCTGTATTATCGCCTGAACGTTTTTCCAATACACGTTCCCCCTTTGCGCGAGCGGAAAACGGACATCCCGTTGCTGGCGGACTTCTTCGTTGAACGATGCAATCGAATCAACGGAAAATCCGTTAGGCGCATATCGACCCCGGCCATCGACATGCTTATGAGCTATCACTGGCCCGGGAACGTCAGGGAACTGGAGAATTGTATAGAAAGAGCGGTCCTTCTCAGCACGGACGACGTTCTCCACGGGCGACATCTGCCACCGACTCTTCAGACCGCCGAGGCAAGCGGTACCGGGCCCTCGGGAACCCTTGAGTCGGTCCTCGCCGAGGTGGAACGCGATCTCATCAACGACGCGCTCAAGGCGGCGCGTGGCAACAAAGCAAAGGCGGCACGCGCCCTTGGCATAACCGAGAGGGTAATGGGCCTGCGCGTGCAACAGTTTGGGATAGACCCACGTCGTTATCGTTCCCGGCAGTAGGCCGTACCTACCAATTCCTACCTGCATGTATCTGACGTTAAAGGGGCGCGTGAAGCGCCCCTACCACGATCACTCCTAAAAATACCATCATTCCGACTTGTTATCTCCAATCAACACTTTTGAAAGTAATTGGCACCGAGTTTGCCTTACTCAACGGTGAACCGACCGGGTTCACCGGAAGAAAAACCATGGCGCGAGTCCGGCTTCCTTGAGCTGGGACAACAAGGTGCCGGCCGCCCCGGAACGGTTAAACGATATTCCATACGCGGAGGTAAAGAACATGAATCCTGCCGATACAGCCTGGGTACTTGCTAGTTCGGCGCTGGTTCTCTTGATGACTCCCGGTCTCGCCATGTTTTACGGCGGCATGACCAGGGCAAAGAACGTGCTGTCCACTATGATGCACAGCTTCTTCCTAATGGGCCTGGCTTCGCTGGTCTGGCTCTTCTGGGGCTACTCTCTCGCCTTCGGGCCGGACGCTTTCGGCGGACTCATCGGTAATCTCGATTATTTCGCCCTCAAAGGCGTAACTGGGGATGTGAAGCCGGACACCACCATTCCCCATACAACGTTCATGATATTTCAGTGCATGTTCGCGATCATCACTCCTGCGCTGATTTCGGGTGCCTTTGCGGAGCGGATGAAGTTCAGTGCTTTCGTCATCTTCATGTTGATCTGGTTGACGGTGGTCTACTGCCCCGTAGCACACTGGGTGTGGGGGCCGGGAGGCTTCATGGCGGGTTGGGGTGCTCTTGATTTTGCCGGGGGCACCGTAGTCCACATCAATTCCGGTGTTGCGGCACTTGCCTGCGCTATCGTTATCGGCAAGCGCAAGGGCTACGGAACCACCCCCATGCCGCCCAACAACCTTACTCTGACCTTGCTGGGCGCGGGGCTCCTCTGGTTCGGTTGGTTCGGCTTCAATGCGGGCAGCGCCCTTGCAGCCAACGCCGGCGCCTCCAACGCCTTTGTCGTGACCCACATGGCTACCGCATCAGCGGCCGTTTCCTGGGTGTGTGCGGAGTGGATCATTAGGGGCAAACCTACTTCGTTAGGCGTGGCTTCCGGGGCGGTTGCCGGCTTGGTGGCCATAACCCCCGCCTGCGGTTATGTCGGGCCTGTTTCTTCGGTGATTATAGGCGGTGTGGCAGGCGTAGTGTGCTACCTCGCGGTCTTGGCCAAGGGGTCGCTGGGTTACGATGACGCACTCGACGTGGTGGGAATCCACGGCGTAGGCGGAACCTGGGGCGCCATAGCCACGGGGCTTTTTGCCTGTGCGACGGTTCCCGGCAACAAGGTCAACGGTCTGTTTTTCGGCAATGCCTCTCAGCTTTGGATACAGATAGGCGCCGTGTTGGGTACCATCATCTACTCATTTGTCGTAAGCCTGATCATACTCTACGTCGTAAAGGCGATCGTGGGACTGAGAGTCACTGAAGAGCAAGAGGTCGTCGGCGTTGACACTTCCGAACACGGTGAAGCGGCGTACAACATCTAAGACGGTTAATAACTTGGATACCCGGGCTTTTTCCGGAAGAACACGGTCCGATTCTTCACGATTTACAATCGACCATTACCGGATAATCAACGAGGGAATGACGCATGAGAAAGATAGAAGTAATCATAAAACCGTTCAAGCTTGATGACGTGAAAGAGGCTCTTGGGTCCGTAGGCGTGCAAGGTATGACGGTCACCGAAGTGAAGGGCTTCGGACGACAGAAGGGCCACAAGGAGATATACCGCGGTGCGGAGTACTTGGTGGACTTCCTGCCGAAACTCAAGATCGAGATGGTCGTGCCTGCAGGTATGGTGGACCAGGTGGTTGAAAAGGTCATATCGGCAGCCCGTACGGGTACCATCGGGGACGGCAAGGTGTTCGTCTCCACCGTGGAAGGCGCCATTCGCATACGTACCGGCGAAAAGGACGCCGACGCACTGTAAGGTCCGTCGAACCGGTCAACCGCTCATCCCGCTTAGTTGCTGAAAAGCGTATGGGGACCGTGGCGCCCGCCCGGCCCTCATACGCAGAACCTCCATCCACCGGGCCATCTCCGGAAGCATAACCGCCGATTGAGGCTGAGAAACAAGCTCCTATGCCATTCCGCCGGCTTCACCTTCCGGCCGATAGCGTTGAACCAACTCTCTGAATGAGCCGGAGACCTCTTCCAACCTTCTCGCCGCCGTTTCCAAGCGGAAAAGACGAGAGTGAACGGAAATCAATCTTGATTTACGCATGGGGTGGCGGAGGCAGGCTCAGTCTTGGGAAGATGAGTCAAGGACACGCAACCGCGACATTCTGATGAGTGATCATGACCAAAGCGAATGCGAAGAAAATGTCCGTTGATGGGTACGGCCGTCTTCGTGCCTTTTTTTGCATCCCTCTTACCGGGCCTCCCGGAAAAGGTGGTTGAGGGTGGATTTGGCGGTTTCGGACAAAACAATTGACAATGACTATAATTTCTCCGTCAATTGACCCGACGACCGATCACGCCCGTGGGAACGGCCTCGTTCATGCCGGATCCGTTTCTGATACGGTACTCGTACCCTTGTTCACACAGGAAAAGTTGTCGTTTGAGCGCGAACTCCTGCTCCGTAGTGTCTTTTGTGACGAGCGTATAGAAATACGCCTGGTTTAGTTCCGGTTTGGGCCTCAGTATCCTACCCAGGCGTTGGGCCTCCTCCTGTCTGGAGCCAAACGTGCCCGAGATCTGGATTGCCACGGACGCGTCGGGTAGGTCCACCGCGAAATTCGCGACTTTGCTTACCGCAAGCACAGGAACGCTGCCTTCCTTGAATTCCTTGTACAGTTTGTCCCTTTTACGTTGCGAGGTTGAGCCGGTTAGATGTGGGACTCCCAGGCGGTCCGCCATTGCCCTGACCTGGTCCACATACATTCCAATGATTAGAACATGATCGCCGCTGTGCCGTTCAAGCAGTTCCCTGACCACGTCTTCCTTGGCGGGGTTCTCGGAAGCGATTCGGAATTTGCCGCGCGAGTCGGCGATTGCGTAAGGCATGCGCAGGTCTTCCGGAAGCGGGACTCTGATTTCCGTGCAGGTTGCCTGTGCGATCCATCCTTGGGCCTCCAGGGTTTTCCAAGCAGCGTCGGCCTTCTTGGGTCCGATGAGAGCAAACACGTCATCTTCGCGGCCATCTTCCCGGACGAGGGTAGCGGTAAGGCCCAGTCGGCGCCTGGCTTGGAGGCTCGCCGTAATCTGGAAAACCGGGGCGGGCAGCAAATGGACCTCGTCGTATATGATCAAGCCCCAATCCCTTTGATCGAATAAGGCAAGATGCGGAAAATCGCCCCCCTTGTCCCGCCGATAGGTCATGATTTGGTAGGTGGCGACCGTAACGGGCTTGATGGTCTTTGTCTCGCCGCTGTATTCACCTATTTGGTCGTCCTGAATGTGAGTCTTGTCGATAAGCTCGTTTATCCACTGCCTCACGGCAGTGACGCTTGTGGTAAGAATCAGGGTCGAAGCTTGAACCTGTGCCATGCAACCCATCCCTACAACCGTCTTCCCTGCCCCGCAAGGCAGTACGATAACCCCTGACCCACCGTTGGGCCCCCCTCCTGCAAAGAAACTCTCGGCCGCATGTTGCTGGTATGGACGGAGACTGAACGGGTTACCCATAATCGTCATTTCTCGTAGATCGATGGAGAGTCGTTCTCCCTCCACGTATCCGGCAAGATCTTGAGCCGGGTACCCGACCTTGATCAACTCCTGCTTGATCCGTCCCCGGTCCATGGGCTTGATTAGGAAGCTTTCCGGAGCAACCCTTTCCCCAAGGAACGGTTTCACCGACTTGGTTCTTGATATCTCCTCCGCCAGGATCCGGTCGTCGGCCTGGAGCATCAGCCGCCCGGCATCGGGAACGATACGCAACCGTCCATATCTGGACGCGAAGTCGTTGATTCCCGTAAACACGTGCTCAGGAACGGGGTATTTGGACAGGTCTCGGAGAACGGACAGGATTTCGTCTCGATCCACGCCGGAGGCGCAAGCGTTCCAAATGGAAAGAGGAGTGATGCGATAGGTGTGGATGTGTTCGGGCGACTTGACCAGTTCAGCGAAGCGGGCGAGCCCGTCCCGAGCCGTCGTGTACTTGGGGCTGTTCACCTCGACCAGGATAGTGTAATCGCCTTGAACGATAAGTGGATTGGTGGGATCGGGAGCTGTCATTTCGGAAGTAGATACCCCATTCTCATGAGAGCGCTTTCAAAGGCTCGAAGGTTGGACTTGCGTACCACGAGGAACCGCCCTTGAGTCAGGCTGCAAATCTTGGCGGTGCGCGGGTCGGCTGCGACGGCCGCCGCGGATTCCTCATTCGCTGTTTCTATGACCACCGCTTCCTCGGATGATACAAGGGTTCGTGCTCGTACGGCAATATCCTCAAGGAAAGAACGAACGTTTTCCGGAACTCCTTCCGGCGCATGGGTCTCCAGGAAGTTGAGCAAGTCTTCGGCTGATCCGCCGGTTCCAAGATAGCCAAGCACTTTGTCCCGGTCGATGCGACGGACAAGGTCCGAGGAACGAACAGCGATCAAGTCCAGCATATGGGTCAGGATTGAGGCGGACGGATGCGGATTGCTGAGGACTATATCGTAATTGGGCAGTATCCTCAGATCATCCCGATCCGCCGAGCTCCCGGGCTGGAAAGTTTCGGTCAACGAGAGGCAATACGCGCCGAGTTCGTTCAAACGCACATAGAGCAGCCCGTCGTATTTGCCGCAGAATGGGAGCTCATCGGTGCCCCATACGCCTTCGAATTCCGGCCACAGGAAATGCGGGAACACATAAGCCAGGTCGACCAAACCGAGGCTACCTAATGTCTCAAAAAGAAAAACCCTCATGTACTGTAGGTCTATGGATTCGTCATCCACCAGATAGCCGTAGTCATGACTGCTGAAATACAGATCAAAGGAGGATCG
>JAZDOF010000195.1:0-3133 GCA_043799015.1 Pseudomonadota bacterium
CGATGGGCGCGTTGGGGAGCGTGTTGAGCTCGGATGCATTCGCTCAGGACGTTAAAGCCGACGGTACGAAAGGTACGATGCACAAGCTGCCTAAGCTGCCGTATGCCGAGGATGCGTTGGAGCCCGTAATCGACAAACAGACCGTCAATATTCACTTCAACAAACATTTCGGAGGATACGTCGAGGGTCTCAACAGCACCGTGGGAAAGATCGAAGAGGCGCGCAAAACGAACAAGTACGACGCCATCAAGGCCCTCAGTCGAGACCTCGCTTTCAACGGCTCGGGCGTAGTGCTCCATTGGCTGTATTTCATGACCATAGGTCCCGGCGGCGGAGGCGAACCGACCGGGGCGATCGGTGACCGGATTAAGAAAGATTTCGGGTCCTTCGACACCTTCTGGGCCCAGTTTTCAGCCGCGTCGGAAAAGGTGGAGGCCTCCGGCTGGGGCGTTCTTGCCTGGGAGCCGTTCAGCAAATGCCTGGTGATCCTTCAGGCCGAGAAGCATCAGAACTTGGCGAGCTGGGGCGCCATGCCGATACTCGTATGCGACGTTTGGGAACACGCGTACTACTTGAAGTATCAGAACCGCCGGGCGGAGTATGTTCAAAATTTCAAGAAGATCATCAACTGGAAAAAGGTTGACGAATGGTTCAGCAAGACCATCTCGACCAAATAGCCGACATACATAACCGATGAAGGAACTAATGCGCCGTGTAGAAGAGCTCGAGTCCGCCATGGCCGACATGAGACGTGAACGCAAGGCCCTTGAGGACCATGTCGTTCGGATGTCGGCCGTGGCCGACCTTGCCCTGGCGGTTAATTCAAGCCTTTCCATCAACGAGGTGGTCTCGCGTGCCGGTAAAATAGTCCAACTGCAAATTCAACCGGACTTGGTGATGATCTTTCTCACCCAAGGGGAAAGCCTCGTATTGCGCAAAGCCTTTCCAATCGAATCTTGCCCGGATACGGAAGTGGGTCGCGAAAGGCGCATAGGTGACTGCTTGTGCGGGCTGGCCGCCGCGGAGCGCGGACCGGTTTTCTCGATTGATATCGCTGCGGATCCGCGATGCGTACTCAATGATTGCCGAAACGCGGGAATAGTCTCCTTCGGCGCAATCCCGTTGGCCACGACCGACGGGATAACCGGTATCTTGTCGATTGCGTCGTTTTCGAAAAGGGACTTCGAGTCTGAAGCCCACTTTCTCGGGGCACTTGCGGATCAAATAGCCGTCGGATTGCAGAACGCGAGACGATATGAGCAAATCAAGAACAACACTAACGAGTTAACCCAACTTGTTCGCGACTTGGGGGACGCTAGGGACAGGCTTTCCGAAAGCGAGCGGAGATTCAGGTCTACGTTCGACCAGGCGGCGGTCGGGATCGCCCACGTGGACCGAGACGGTAGATGGCTGCAAATCAACGAAAAATTTTGTGATCTCTTGGGGTACTCCAAGGATGACATGCCCGGGGTCACGTGGCGGGAAATCACCCACCCCGACGATTTGTACACGGACCTTACCGATCTGTGCCGGCTGATAGCCGATGAGATACACACCTATAGCGTTGAAAAACGATTGCTGCGTAAGGACGGTTCCGCAGGGTGGTTCAAGCTGACGTTGTCCCTGAATCGAGATACCTCGGGCCAGGGCCGATATCTGATCGTAGTTTTGGACGACATCTCGGAGCTTAAGAACACAGAGCAGGAATTGACCAAGCATCGCGATCGACTCGACGGACTTGTTTCCGAGAGAACCCGGGAATTGGTCGAGGCAAACGGGCGGCTTAGGCAGGAGATTGCAGAGAAGGAACAGACTCAGGAACGTCTTCGACGAAGCCAGGACATGTTCAGGCAGTTGACGGAGAACATAGAGGAGGTTTTCTGGATTACCGAACCTGGTGCCGTCAACAAGGTGGTTTACGTCAGTCCCGCATTCGAAAGGACCTGGGGGTACGGTCGGAAGGAATTGTACGCCAAGCCCGAGAGGTGGTCCGAAGCCATCATTCCCGAGGACAAACAGCGCGTTTCGGAAGCGTTCGGGCACTTTCGGCGGGGCGAGGGGGATTTCAACGTAGAGTATAGGATCCGCTCCACCACGGGTTCGGTTCGTTGGATATGGGACAGGGCCTTCCGGATGGATCCCGGAGAAAACGGCGCTGAACGCATTGCCGGGCTGGCCTTGGATATTACCAAGTCCAAGCTTGTGGAGGAGGCCCTTAGGGATAGCAAGCAAAGGCTGGATCTTGCCCTGGAAGGCGCGGACCTGGGTCTGTGGGACTGGGACCTGCGGACCGGGAGGGTGACCTACAACGAGCGCTGGGCTGAAATGCTCGGTTACTCTCTCGATGAAATCGACCCCAGCTACCGGGCATGGGAGAACCTGGTGCATCCGGACGACAAGGAACGGGTCGTACGTCTGTTCGACGAACACATCGAAGGCCGCTCGCCCAGGTACGAAGCAGAGCAACGTTTGAAGACCAAGACCGGGGAATGGAGGTGGATACTTAGCCGATGCAAGGTCGTGGAACGGGACCGCAGAGGAGAGCCGACGAGGGCCGCAGGGACTCACCTGGACATTACGGAACTGAAGGCGATGGAGGACGAGCGACGGCGTTTCTTCAACCTGTCCATAGACTTGTTTTGCGTTGTCGGGTTCGATGGGACCCTGAAACAGATAAGTCCTTCCTGGAGCAAATCACTTGGCTTGGATGAACGGGAAATACTGAGCCGGCCCTGGTCCTCGTTGGTACACCCCGAGGATATGGCCGCCTCGTGGGCCGCCGCACGATCGCTGATTTCCGGGCAACCGCTTCACGGGTTCGAGAATCGTTTTCGATGTTCGAAAGGAGAGTGGAAATGGTTATCGTGGAACGCCATCCCGCTGCCGGAGGAGCGGCTGATATACGCCGTGGCCCGTGACGTCACACCGCAGAAGAACGTTGAGGAAGAGCTGATAAGGGCCAGGACCGCGGCGGAGAGTGCGAACAAGGCCAAGGGAGACTTTCTTGCCGTAATGAGCCACGAGATACGCACGCCCATGAACGCGGTTTTGGGCATGTGCGAATTGACGCTGGACACCTATCTTACCGGCGAACAGCGTGAATACCTGACGCTGGTGAGGACGTCGGCCGAAT
>JAZDOF010000198.1:0-3735 GCA_043799015.1 Pseudomonadota bacterium
TGCAAACCTCGGACGGTCGGCTTGTGGTAACTTACAATGGAGAAATCTACAACTATCCCGAGTTGCGAAGAGAGCTGGAATCCTTGGGTCATGTGTTCAGGACACACCATTCCGACACCGAGGTTCTTCTTCACGGGTATAGACAATGGGGCGAGGACCTACCGGTTCGCCTCAATGGTATGTGGGCCTTCGCCATATACGACCAATCATCGGACCGTCTTTTCCTTAGCCGAGATCGTTTTGGAAAGAAACCGATCTACTACACCAGACAAAACGGTACATTCGCTTTTGCCTCCGAACTTACCGCATTGCTGAAGCATTCCAGGGTCACCGCGTCAGTTTCGCAGTTGGGTCTAAAGAAATATTTCGCGTACGGTTTCATCCCATCGCCTCAAACCATTTTCACGGGGATCCATAAGCTTCCGGGCGGCCACAATCTCGTGGTGGACATGAAACTCCATGAGTACCGCGAACGGGCTTATTGGGAGTTTGTCCTAGAGCCTGAAGAATCCCCGCAGGACGAGAACGTCCTGAACGAACAACTGCACGAGCTTCTGAAACAAGCGGTGGAACGGCGGCTGATATCGGACGTACCACTGGGGGTCTTTCTTTCCGGAGGACTTGACTCCAGCGCAGTGGCCGCACTAGCCGGCCGAGCCCTAGGCGGTCGACGACTGAAGACTTTCAGCATCGGTTTCACCGATCCCTCCTTTGATGAGTCCGAATACGCCCGAATGGCTGCGGCCTCGGTCAATTCAGAACATCACGAAGAAGTCTTCTCCATGGAACAGGCCAAAAGTCTTTTGCCTGAAATCGCCACCCGCTTGGACGAACCCATGGGCGACAGTTCTATTCTTCCGACCTTTCTTCTCTGTCGCTCGGCCGGAAGGCATGTCAAGGCGGCCTTGGGCGGAGACGGCGGTGACGAGTTGTTCGCCGGGTATGATCCCTTCCTGGCCTTGCGCTTTGCCGATCTGTACGACCGTTTCACCCCCCGTCCCGTTCACAAGGCCATCCGCCTGGTAATGAGCCGTTGGCCCGCCTCCCACGGGTATATGGCTTGGTCTTTCAGAATCAAGCGGACGCTTCGAGGTCTGTCCTACCCGTGGGCGATAAGAAATCCGGTGTGGCTGGGACCATTGGAACCTTCAGAACTTGATGAGCTGTTCATGGAACCGGTAGACGTGGAGGAGGTGTACTCGGAGGCGATATCGGTATGGGAAAAAGGTACTGCAACCAGTCCCGTAGACCGGACTCTGCAATTCTATACCCGTCTGTATTTGTGTGACGACATCCTGGTCAAAATCGACCGAGCCGGCATGATGAACTCACTGGAGGTGCGTGCGCCGTTCTTGGACATCGACCTGATTAACTTTGTTCGCCGCCTGCCCAAGGAGTACAAGATCCGAGGTCGGGTCACCAAATACTTACTCAGGAAAACCGTGGCACAGATGGTACCGGAAGCCATAATCCATAGACCGAAAAAAGGCTTCGCACCACCTATCGGCCGCTGGCTCGCTGAGGAACGTTGGCCGTGGCCCGAGAATGTGAAGGAAACTTTTTTTCATCCCGGCTACTTGAAAGCTAGGCTGGAAGAACATCGGCGCGGTTATGACGACCACCGGGGATTCTTGTGGAATGCCTGGCTGTTATCCATGATGGGGCTGAAACAGCGAGCCGGAAGCCATGCGCCTGTTACTGGTCAACTATGAATATCCTCCGTTAGGAGGAGGCGCCGGCAATGCCACAGCGCGGCTGGCCGAAGAAATGGCGGCTCGCGGGGTGGCGGTCAAGGTTATCACGTCGGGATTTGCCGGTCTGCCCCGCGAAGAGGTCTCGGATGGAGTCGAAATAGTCCGTTTGCCGGTTGTCCGACGTCGTTTGGACCGGAGCAATGTTCTGGAGATGTTGACATTCCTGGTGGCTTCCCTGACCAGCGGTGTGGCTGCTGCTCGTCGGTTCAAACCGGACGCCGCGATCGCCTTTTTCGGTCTGCCTTGCGGGCCGCCGGCATTCGCGTTGAAAGCCCTCGACCGAACCCCGTATCTGATATCGTTTCGCGGTGGAGACGTTCCCGGCTTCCAAGAATACGATCTGGCTTTTTTCCACCGAATGACCGGGCCGTTGTTAAGGTTCCTGTGGAAACGTGCGGACGGTCTCGTGGCCAACAGTAAAGGCCTGGCTCTGCTGGCCCGGGAGTTTGAGCCGACGCTGCCGGTAAGAGTCATTCCAAATGGAGTAGACACCGCTCTATTCCAACCGGTCTCCAACCCGGCCCCCTCTGGTCCGTGTCGTCTACTTTTCGTGGGCAGATTGCAGTACCAGAAGGGAGTGGACGTGCTCTTGAAGGCTCAGGCCATGCTGCCGTCTGACCTGCGCTGCCGTCTGACCCTAGTGGGTGACGGTCCGGCCCGTAATGATCTTGAAAGAATGGTGCACACTCTTGGTCTGAGCGATTCAACGGCCTTTCTTGGATGGAAATCCCGGGCTGACTTGCCTGCTGTGTACCAAGCATGCGATGTGCTGGTTCTTCCATCGAGAGATGAAGGAATGCCAAACGTAGTGCTTGAGGCGATGGCCTCCGGATTGCCGGTAGTGGCCACAGCCATTAGCGGCAACGAAGAACTGGTGGAGACGGAACGGACAGGGCTCCTCGTTCCAAAGGAATCCGTGCCCGAGTTGGCCGGGGCTTTGGCCCGGTTGAGCGCCAACGTTGCGTTTCGCCGCGATCTGGGAGCTGCCGGTCGCGCCAGAGCGATCCAAGAGTACACCTGGGGCAACTCCGCGGAAGCATATTTGGAGTTGATTCAGAGAATCGTGAAAAGCAACTGCCGGCTGTGACCTGAATGCCTTCACCCGGCTTATATTTCGCACCTCCATGTGCCCATTTCCGGGACTTTTTTTGCTCACTTCGGGTGACGTGGCGGTGAGGGACAAAGGGATCCAAGAAAGCTTACGGGGTGAGGTCGAGGGTTTTCAATCACCGCCGTTGTAGTTCGGTCAACGGGCGGGACAGGCGTGTTGTCGGATACGAGGCGAGAACGAACGCCCCTACGAACTTACCGGTGACCATGAGGGCGGTCGGCCGAGGGGTCCGTCTCTTTTTCCAACGGGTGGTGGCGGATTTTGGATTAATGACTCACTTGACAGCGCACTGGTATTGGCTTACTGTCAGGCCTTTTTCACTGCAGCGGTTGAACGCGTCGCCAATACTACAGAGAATCACTGCTTTAAGGAGGCTACCATGGCGGGTGAAAAAGCGGCCGTACTTTTTTCCGGGGGAGTTGACTCCTCGTTCGCTGCTGTGACCATAGCTCCCGAGTTTCGGAAGGTTGTCCTGCTGACCTATCTTGTACCGGGCATGACAAGTGTCGATAATTCGCGCAGGAATGCCGCTACGCTGGCCAAAATGTTTCCCGGCTCCGTATCCCATGAGATTCATGACCTCAGGGGGTTCGTCAACGAGGTCCGTGGGGGAATCATCGACTGCGTCAAGAATAACTATAAATACGGATTTTTCTATTCTTGGTGTCTCGGATGTAAGTTGTCGATGCATTTGCACACCATTGAGTATTGCCTTCGCAATGACATCCAGGACGTCTTCGATGGTAATAATATCTATGATAGGCATGCCCTGGAACAACACGAGGAGGTAATTGAAAGATTGCGTTCTCTCTACGAGAAAGAAGGCATGAGATACTCAAGCCCCTTCTACCGCCACGACCATATTGAGCT
>JAZDOF010000209.1:0-5559 GCA_043799015.1 Pseudomonadota bacterium
GCATCCACCGAAGTTGACGTCGATCAGTCGGGTATGGCGGACAACGTCGCCGTCATCGGCCTCGATACCGACGTAACCCATGAGGGGTCCGGCGGGTTCCTTTCGGGGAGCGTGGAAACGGACGTGGATCTGAGTCAAACCGGTTGGGGCGATGGTTCCAACCGTGCTTTGGCCGACATATCATATGAATCATCAGGGACGGAGGACGGCGGGTCGAGCCTGATGCCGGACCAGGAGCTCAACGTAAACCAAACGTCGTGGGATGAGGGCGGTAACCTGCTGGGTGTGCATACGGACGGCGACGTTAATATTGACCAGTACTCCGAATTCGGCGATAACCTTGCCTTTGTCCATGCCGGGGGCGATTCGAGCGTGGATCAACATTCGTATGTCGGAGATAATATTGCCGATGTGACTGGGGGCGGCGATGCGGATGTGGACCAGCATTCCGCACTTGGCGACAATACCGCGTACGTGTCGGCCGGTCACGATGTTACGGTGGACCAAGGCTCGTTTGTGGGTGACAATACGGCGGCGGTTATTGCCGGCCACGACGCGGACGTGCATCAACAATCCGATTTTGGTGACAATGCGGCGCTGGTAGGCGCGGGTCACGACGCAACTGTGGATCAGCAGTCGTTCTTTGGTGACAACTTGGCAATGGTAGCTGCCGGCAATGACGCGTACGTAAGTCAGTACGCCTTCGTCGGCGATAATGCCGCTTTGGTGGTAGCAGGCGAAAATGCTGCCGTGAATCAGGCCGGGCTGTTCGGGAGTAACACCGCCTATGCCTGGGCCGGCGACGACGCCTCGGTCTGGCAAAACACCCTGTTCGGCGACAATACGGCAATGGTGTTGGCCGGTGATGATGCGGCCGTAGGGCAATCCACGATTTTCGGCGAAAATGCCGCCTTGGTGGCGGCCGGCGACGATGCTGCCGTGAATCAGGCCGCACTGTTCGGGAGCAACACCGCCTATGCGTGGGCCGGTGACGATGCCTCGGTCTGGCAAAGCACCCTGTTCGGCGACAATACGGCGATGGTGTTGGCCGGTGATGACGCGGCCGTAGGGCAATCCGCGCTCATCGGCGATAACGCTGCTTTGGTGGCGGCCGGCGACGATGCGATAGTTGTTCAAGGCGCATTGATAGGGGACAACGTCGCTTTGGCGTGGGCCGGCGATGATGCGGTAGTATTCCAGGATACGTTGTTGGGCGATAGTCTGGCCGTGGTGACCACCGGCGATGATGCGCTGGTGGGCCAGCAGGCTTTGTTGGGCGATAATTGGGCGATAATCGATGCCGGCGGCGATGCTTTCGTGCTTCAGGATTCCGTGTTCGGCGCCAACGCGGCCCTGGTCATGGCCGGCGATGATGCCTTTGTCGACCAGTCCTCTTTTGTAGGGTGGAACCTCGCTATAGTCGGTGCGGACGGGGACGCCGCTGTGCTTCAAGATTCGTTCTTGGGCGGCAACGGGGCCTTTGTGGCGGTGGGCGAAGACGCGACGATAAATCAGGGATCGTTTGTGGGAAGCAACCTGGCCGTGATCACCGTGGGCGATGACGGCTCATCGGTTCAAATGACGGTGTTGGGGGACAATGCCGTGGTGTTGGAAGCCGGGGACGACGGGACCGCTCATCAGGCCACGGTGGTGGGAAGCAATATGGCCTTCGTATCGGTGTCCGGAGACGCCGAGGTGAGTCAGGCCACGGTGATGGGCGGCGGCGACGCGAATGTGGGGGGGCAGTCCTTCGTAGGGCCTAACCAGGGCCCGACGGAGCATCAAACCGGAGGTGAACAAGGCGGGGTCTCCGGTGATGGACATGATTCGGGCCAACACACAAACGGTGATGGAGACACTAAGCCTCACTCGGAAGACGGTGGCGGCCTGGAGGTTAAACCGGGTGCCGAACCGGATCAGGGCGAGACCAACACCACCCCGGAGCAGCCCGAAGACGAGGTATCAAAGGAAACCCTGGCCCAGCAACTCAACGAACTCAAGGATGATGTGTCGGAACACGAAAAAGAGGCCCTGGACCTCATCCATCAAGCCGAGAAACTGGACGCCGAGGCTGAAGGGCTAAGGTTGCAGGCGGAGGATCTGAAATCCCACGGCGATATCAACGATGATCCTGAGACCGCGACGAGGCTGCAGAATCTCTTGGATCAGGTGAACGAACTGGAGCAAAAGGCTGACGAGCTGAGGGAACAAGGATTGCACGAGGCTATGGACGTTGAGGCAAGATCCGCGGAACTCGACGAACTCATTGCCCGGCTTGACAAGATAGGTCCCGATGACGGTAAGGCAATGGATTCGCTGAGTGATCTGCTGAGCCGGATAGAAAAGCTTTCCGGTCTCGACATGTCCGACGACGCGGACATTGAGCAGCACCATGGTGACCTCGAAAAGCTTGAGACCGATATGCTGGAGGCGAAGAACGACTTTGAAGACCTGATGACCGACATTTCCAAGGATGGTAAGGACATTGGCCTCGGTGAAGGTCTAGAGGCTTTACAGGAGGCGATGAAGGGCATTGACCAGGCGGTGCAGGACGGCACCGTGCCGGTGAGAGAGGCGGTCGAGCATTTCGTAGCGGTGGCCGGGGAGGTTATGGACGGGCTTGATGACCACTGGGCGGAACGGCTCGGCCAAGTTGTGGAAAAGGCCGAGGCCGCACTGCACGGTGAAGGCCAGTCCCCTGCCGACTTACTGAAGGAGGGATTGCAGCAGATTCGCACATCAGGACCCGGTCAGGAATTCATTGGAGTTCCAATCCAGAACATGGATTCGGGCTTCGTGATCGGCACGGACCATGGCTCGTCGGGTGAAGCCGGTCCCGGCACACCGGCGTCTATTATGACCCCGGCCCAGGACTACTCGTATACCTCCAACCCCGCGTCCGACGTACACCACACCGTTAACCAAGGGGCCGATCAAACCCAAGGTGACGGCGGAACCCAGTCCACGTTCTCCGGTGGCGGCGGCGGAGGAGGTGGCGGCGGCGGCGGCCGTGGCGGGTTTGTCTCCGCTGGTGAGCATGCTTCGTTCAGTCAGGGTGCCGCCGGAATAGGCGGTAGCAGCGTATTCGCTCATGCAGCCGACTTGGGGACTTCCGGCCAAAGCACGTTCTCCGTAGTGGGCACGGGTTCCTTTGCCGATGCCGGTGGCGCATTCGGTGATTCAGGAGCCGGTGGAGGCTTCTCCGGGCCGTCCGGCGGTCAGGTGGCGAGTGCCGATGCCGGCGGTGGCGGCGAGGGCGGCGGAGGAGGAGGGGGCGGCGGCGTGGCCTAGCGACGACGACCTCCGGCGGGGGCCGGCCGCTGGATAACGGGTACGCTTCTTTACCGGCAGGGGATCGTGTAGCCCGTCGGCCGCAACGGAACGACGGGGAGGCCGGTCCTACTGAAAGGGAGAATAGCCGGTGCCCGTATCTATCCGCGGCGGCGCCGAGGTCCGGTATGGCGGGTGCGGATAAATCCCGCCTCTGCGGCAGCATAGTCTTGCGTTTGTTCATCCGATCGCCGGCTTCCCAAATTCAACCCTCTCCATGCCTCGTCCCCTTCCTCAAGTGTGGGGACGAGGGAAGCCAAAACTCCTTCTCCATACTTTGGGGCAGCGGGAGGGGGCGAGGCATCGACCGGACTCGGTCAACGGCTACGCGGCTTCCACCGAGTAGTGCCCGCATCCACCCCGCCTCGAATGCCGACCTATGGGCGGTTGCCGAAATTGATGTCCGTTTGATGGCTCGGACATCGTCTTAGCTTCTGACGGTAAATCCCCCCCACCCCCCTTTACAAAAGGGGGGTAATCATGCGTCCCCATGCGGCATTTTGGCCCCCCCCTTACCGGGCTCCCGGTAAAGGGGGGATGGAGGGGATTTGGCTGTTTCGGACAAAACTTTTGGCAACCGGTCTAGGCGAATCAATCCGATACTCATGCGAAGAGGACTGGAAAAATGATCAAAAGCTTTGGGCCGATTTTCCTATGCGCGGCGATACTGATCGGGCTTCCCTCACAGGGGATTTCCATGTCGTTGGAGGAGGGCAAACGTCTTCACAACGAGGCGTTTGAACTGCGTAAGAAAGGCGGCTCCCCCGAGCAGCTCAAGTTGGCGGCCTCAAAGTATGAAGAAGCGTTGAAGGCTTTCCGTGAACTCGGATTCACCGAGGGCATAGGACGGGCCTGCACCAATCTAGGTGACATGTACCTTCAGGCCGGACAATACGAGACTGCCGAAAGATACTGGATCGAGGCCTTGGATGCGTTCACTGAAAGCCGGGACGAAAAAAAACAGGCCGAGATCCTTCTCAACCTGGGAACGGTCCATGTGAGCTTGGGCCAATCCCGCAAAGCGGAGCAGGAATTCGAGAAAGGTCTTGAAATCAGCCGGCGGCTTTCCATAAAGCCGGCCGAAGCCATCTTCCTGAATAACTTGGGCCACGTTTACACTCACGTCGGTCAACATGCCAAGGCGAAGGAGTATTGCGAAAAATCCATCGAGCTTTCCAGAGAAGTCAAAGACCTGCCCACCGAAGGACGGGCGTTGAACAACCTGGGGTCAGTGTTCAAGGCCGAGGGTGAATACTCCAAAGCTAGGCTATCGTACGAGCAATCCTTGGATTTGAAGAAGAAAACCGGAGACCTGAACGGGGAAGGACAGGTGCTCAAC
The DNA here is from genome assembly GCA_043799015.1 of Pseudomonadota bacterium. Lineage (GTDB taxonomy): Bacteria > Desulfobacterota > Desulfomonilia > Desulfomonilales > Desulfomonilaceae > JAZDOF01. The sequence continues at coordinate 4,670 of JAZDOF010000209.1, forward strand.
AATCTGGCGGCCATATTCGCGGCCCAGGGCGACTACCCAAAGGCCGCGGAGCTCTACGAACGAACCTTGGACATATACGGCAAAACCAATAACGTTCGGGGGCAGGCCCAGACGATGACGAATCTCGGCAACGTGTATTCTGCCCTGGGGCGGTATTCGCAGGCGATAGACCTTCATGAGAAAGCACTGAACATATTCGAACAGGTGAAGGACCTTACGGGAGTAGGGCAGGCTCTGACCAATCTGGGAGATACTTACACCAATCAAGGTCGCTATGATGGGGCCTTGAGATCGTATGAGAAAGCTCTCGCGAAGGCTAAGGAGACGGGAAACAAGAACGGGGAGGCCGTGATTCTCAACAATCTCGGTCTGGTGGCGGCCTCAGCGGCCGGGGATTACGCCCTGGCGGTGAGGCGATACGAGGAGGCCCTGGCCATATTCAACCAAACCGGGGACAAGGGTGGGTCGGCCTCGTGTTTCGTAAACCTGGGAGACACGTACACCGGTTGGGGGCAGTATCACAAGGCCATGGAATTCTACCGGAAGGCCTCGGAAATGTTCGGCGGCATGGGAAACATCAGAGGGGAGGGCCAAACCCTGCGCAGTCTCGGAACCATGTACTCCCATTGGGGCCAATACGCCAAGGCACTTGAATACTATCAACAAGCTTTGGCGATTCAACAAAGGCTTAAGGACCGTAAGGGCGAAGGTCTTACGCTTGCCGCCATCGGCCAAATTCATGAACGATTGGGTGAAGATGAGGAAGCCTTAAGAAACTATGAGCGGGCTCTCGCGATCTACGACGAAATAGGGGCCGACCCCAGCCTTATGCGCCGACTGGTGAGCATGCTCTATCTTGAGACGGGCAGGCTGGACAAGGCGGAGCCCTT
>JAZDOF010000210.1:0-15230 GCA_043799015.1 Pseudomonadota bacterium
GATGAACGGCTTGGAAATGAATCCGGACACTACCCCCGCCACTATGGCCCGCTGAATTTCTACCTCTTTTTCGTGTCTTGGTGACTTTTGTGGTTCTACTTTCCGGATTCAAGGAGCCGCCCCGGTGAACGGTTAAGAAGAATCAGACCACGGCGTTACCAAGAGACATGGAGAAGGTTCGCAAGGCACCCCTCAAGTCAAGAAGCCGGTCGCCGACAAATCTCCAGTGGCCTTGCGGCTTCTTTGTGTATTCATGTTCGGCTACGGCCTTTGCCTCCGTAGGTGTTGTTGCGAAAACGCTTTGGGACTACTCCTCGGCGCCGGGTGTTTTCGACTCGTCCGGCGGCCGCCCGTCTTCGTCCCAGCCCCGTACCCCGTAGTAATCCGCGAGGAGTCGGTCCATCTGCTCCTCTGTTATGATTTTTCCCGTTTCAGGCAGCGGTTCCGTGTGAAAGCGTTTCGGTAACCGGTCTCCGTCCTTTGTCAGCCCCTCTCTCAGATTGAAACGACGGGTGTTGTCGGTAATGCCGGCTGCGATGGACCTCATGGCCGCCCTGTCCGTCTCAAGCCCGGTAACCCCTCTTATTATGCCGGCAAGCTCCTCCCACTGGTACAGGTCCCGATAGAATCGACACAGGATGAGGGTGTCAAAGATGGTCAACCGGTCTTCCCATTCGGCAAACATCTCCGCCTTGCCGGTAATCTGCTCGGGGTCGATCATCTTCGCAAGCTCGGGTTTGTAAAAGGTGGAGCGTAGGTGACATGCGCCTCGATCGCTGGTTCCATAGGCCAAGCCCATGCCCTTGAGAATCCTCGGATCGTACCCGGCGGGCTCCAGTGCCTTGACGTGAACGGCCTGGTCCGCCATTCCCCATGTCTCGGCAGCATGCTTGATGCCACGGGCCAAAACCTCTCCGACGTCCCTGCGGTAAGCTATATCCCCGAGTAGGTCCGCTATTCGGTCCACCTGACCATAGTCTATCCGGTAGTCCGTTTTGCCCTGTCGGGATGCCTCGATGGTAAAGGCCGCAAGGTTTCCGGCACTCATGGTATCCATGCCGAGACGATCGCAAATATCGTTGAGGTGGGCTATTTCTTCGATGGAGTCCACTTCGCAGAGGCCCCCGAAGGCATAGATCGTCTCGTACTCCGGTCCCTCAATTTTCAAACCTCTGTGCCGGCCTTCTTTTATGGTTGATAGCCTCCCGCACGCCATAAAACACTTAAGACACGCGTGGGGAGTAACTTCCGCACGCGTGTGGAGGGCCTCGGCATTTATGCGTTCACGATGCGCCGATTTCCCGTGCTGCCAGTAACGAGTCGGAAATCCCCCGACCTCGTTCATGATGTCCACGAGCATCGGGGTCCCGTTGGTTTTGTAGGCCTTTACAACGGGGTTGTCCTTGGAGCGCTTGGCCATGACCTTGATGGAATCCAGCACCAGATCCGGATGGGCCGTCGCCTTTTTCCGGCCACCCCAGAAAGCTATTGCCTTGATTTTCTTGGAGCCCATCACGGCCCCGGCTCCTGTGCGGCCCGCCGAACGCCAGTAGTCGTTTTCCACTACCGAGAAACTCACCATGTTTTCCCCGGCAGGCCCGATTACCGTAACCCCGCATTTCTTGGCCTCGGGACGATTCTCCTTTATCCACGCTCTAATACGGTCTTCGGTCGCAAAGGTATCCAGTCCCCAAAGATCCGCGGCCGGATGAAAGTGAACCCCGGCTTCGCAAATTTCCAGCCACATGGGTTCGGTCCCCGCGCCGTGAACCATCACCGCGTCGAATCCCGTCGCGGCCATATATTCCGCGACCGTGCCGCCGGAGTACGACTCCGAGTAATACCCCGTTTGTGGGGATTTGGTGAATATCCCGTGGCGGCATGAACCCCAGATTCCGGTTCCCGTGGTCGGGCCCAAGGCAAAGATCAGGTGGTTGTCCGGACTGAGAGGCGGAACACCGGGAGGGTTGTGCGACAGCAACAGGTGCGTCGCCAGCCCCTTGCCGCCCAGAGTCTTCCGGAGCAGCTCATCGGATATCGTCTTAAGCTCGAATGACTTGAGTGCTGCGTTTATCCTTAGAATGACGTTGTGGAAACCGAACATGAGACACACTCCTGGGCGGAACCCCGCGTAATGGTGGGCTGGAATACGGCCGGAAAGACCCATGATCACCGTTGGTCATCAAAGCACCCGACGATAAATCTCCTCCGCATCAGCCACGGTCATCTCCCGAGGGTTGTTCGCAAGCAAACGCGTCACCTTCATCACGCCCGACGCAAGGCCCGGAACGTCACTGTCTTTGACTCCGAATTCGGCCAAGGATCGAGGGATTCTAAGATCCGCCGCAAGAATCCTAAGCGCTTCCACGGCGGAGAGTGCGGCTTGGCGTTCGGTCAGGCCGCAGGTGTTTTCTCCCAATGCCTCGGCCAGGCGGGCGAACTTGGGGAGATTGCCCAGGATGTTGAACTCCATCACCGGAGCAAGCATGATGCTGTTGGCGACTCCGTGCGGAATGTGAAATTCCGCTCCGATGGGATACGCAAACGCGTGAACCGCGGTGACGCCTGCATTGGCAAAGGCCATGCCCGCCAATAGACTACCCTCAAGCATCGTGGACCGTGCGGGCACATTCGAGCCGTCGGCAAACGCTGTGCGGATGTTTTGGAAGATCATACCGACGGCTTCCAGGGCTATCAAGTCAGTCATCGACGTTGCATTCTTCGAGGTGTAGGCTTCTACGGCATGTATCAACGCGTCCACCCCCGTAGCCGCCGTCACCGCGGGCGGCAGACCGACCGTGAGGAGGGGGTCCAAAACTGCAACGGACGGAAACAGATATGGGCTCACAATGCCCTTCTTCAGCTTTTCTTGATGATCCGACAAGATGGCTATGGGAGTCACCTCGCTGCCGGTCCCCGCGGTAGTCGGTACGAGGATCAGGGGCAGACCGCGGCGGGGCAACATGTCGATGCCGAAGTATGAAGTAACGGGGTCTTCGTTGGTGACGAGCACCGACGCGACCTTGGCAATATCGAGCGACGATCCGCCGCCTATGCCCACTATGAAGTCCGCGCCGGCCTCCCTGATTGCGGCGGCTGCCTTGGAAGCCGTCTCGTAAGAAGGGTCGGGCTCCACATTGTCGAAACGACTTACGACCAAGCCCGCTTCTGACGCCTGCTCCTCTACGCCGGCACATATTCCGCTCTTTACGATACCGGGATCGGTAACGATCACAACCTTCCCGCCGCCGAGCCGCTTAACCTCATCCGAGATGCGACCGGCGGACCCGGGCCCCACTACTATTCTCGGCGTAGTCTGAAAAACACTTATCGTATTCATACTCTCTCACCTTTAGGATATTTCCGTTGCGGGCCAAACGGCTACACGGCCAGATATTTCTTCCTTACCTCTTCCTGACTTCTGAACTCTTCCATGGTCCCCGTGTAGACCACGTGACCCTTGTCGATAACCACGACTCGATCCGAGACCCCCATGGCAAAACGTATGTTCTGTTCAGAAAGGAGTATTGTGGTCTTTTCCGCTTTGAGACCCATGATAAGTTCCTTGAGTACCGATACGATCACGGGAGCGAGGCCTTCGGTGGGCTCATCCAACAACACAAGGTCAGGATTGCCCATGAGCGCCCTCGCAATGGTAAGGATCTGTTGCTCGCCCCCGGAAAGGGACCCTCCCATTCGGTCTCTAAGGTGCGCCACGATGGGAAACTGCTCCAGGATGGATTCCATCGTCCATCGTCCCGTCCGTCCCGGTATCCTGCCCAAGTCCAGGTTTTCCCACACGGTCAAGGGACCCAAGATCCGCCGGTCTTCGGGCACGAATCCCAGCCCCATCCTGGCCATTTTGTAAGGAGGACGCCCTGTGCAGTCCTCGCCTTTGAAAACGACCCGGCCCGTCTTGGGCGGGGTGAGCCCCATTATGGAGCGGAACGTAGTCGTCTTGCCGGCCCCGTTTCTGCCCATGAGACAAACCGTCTCGCCCGGCTGCACACTGAGACCCACCCCGAAAAGAATGTGACTGCGGCCGTAGAAAGTGTTCAGGTCGGATACTTCCAGAATGGCGCTCATGAGACCTCCTCACCCAAGTAGGCGGTGATGACCTCGGGATTGCTCCGTATCTCTTCGGGCGTTCCCTCGGCCAGAAGCATCCCCATCTGCAACACTCGGACGGTCTGGGCTATTCCGAACACGGTGTCCATGTCGTGCTCGATGAATAAAAGCGTGAGGTTGAACTCTTTCCACAGTCGTAGTACCAAATCTCGGGTGAGGTGACGCTCATCCGGCGACATTCCCGCGGTGGGCTCGTCCAAGAGCAGCAGCTTAGGCTCCAAGGCCAAGGCAATCCCGATGTCCAGAAGCTTCTGATCACCGTGGGCCAACTCAAAGGCCGGTCGGTCGTAGTGTTTGGACAGTCCGAGACTCTCCAGAACGGCATGGGCCTTTTCCGTAGCTTGCTTGAATCCGGAAATGTCTCTAAACAAACTTCGCGTCTGATTCAGCATCGAGAGACACCCCACACGGACATTGTCCAGGACGGTTTCTTCCGGGAAAAACGAGGTCACCTGAAACGCTCGTCCCATGCCGAGGGATGTAATCCGTTGTGTGGCAAGGCCGGCTATGTCTTTCCCCTGGAACAGGATCCTACCCTTGTCGGGTTTGAGGTACCCCGTTATCAGATTGAAAAGAGTGGTCTTACCGGCTCCATTGGGACCGATGATCGCCGATATGCTCCCGGGCGGCACGGAAAAGCTTACTCCCGAGGTTACCCTAAGACCGCCGAAGGCCTTTTCCACTTGATCCAGCACCAACACCGGTTCCATGTTAACCTCGATCGTCGGCCGCGGGCGATCTGAGGCGCGCCCGGAGAGCTTGGAATTCGCCCACTATGCCCTTTGGAAGGAGAAGCACCATCACCATCATGATCACACCTATGATCAGCGGCCAGAATTGGGTCCGAGCCCCCACGACATCCTGGATCAGCATGATTACCGTTGCTCCTACAAATGGGCCGAAGAATCGACCTATGCCGCCGAGAACAGTCATAAGGATCACTTCGCCCGAGGTTGTCCAACAAAGCATGTCCGGATGGATGGAGTTGTCGACACCCGCCATGAGGCATCCGGCGAGCGCGGCAAAAAACGATGAGATAACGTATACTCTGAGCTGATTGCGGCTGACACGCCGCCCCAGAAAGCGCACACGCTCGGGGTTCTGCCTAACGCACCGCAGTAACAATCCCATGGGAGAGTTAACCACCCGTCGGAGAAACCATATCGATAGGCCCACCGTCACCAGCGTGAAATAGTAATATACCGTCTGATCACCAAGAATTCCGGGCGGCATGATGCTTTGAATACCGTCGTCCCCACCCGTGAAATTGTACCACTGCAACGTTATCTGCCAGGCCAATTGGCCGAACGCCAACGTCAAGACCGTGAAGAATACTCCGCTTACTCGGATGGTCAGTAGCCCGACCAGGATGGAAAGTGCAATGGAGGCCAACAAGCCCGCACCCATGCCCAAGACGAACCAAGCTTCGCCCAGGTACTTCACGAACAAACCTACGGCGTACGCTCCCAGGCCGTAGTAAAGTGCCTGACCGAAAGAGAGCATGCCCGTGACGCCCCAAAGCATGTTGAAGGCAACGGCAAACATGCCCCATATGAGGATATGGTTGGCTAGTATCAGTTGATAGTCGGAACTCTTCAGAATCGGGACAAGCCCGAAGATCAAGCCGAAAAGAACCCAGATCGCCGCAGCCTTGTAATCGGTATTGGTTTTCACGGCTACACCTTCCTTACTTGTCCGGCGGCGAAGAGACCCTCGGGTCTGAAAATCAAAACGAGGACCATAACCAGGTAGTTGACCATGGAGGCCCAATCCGGGATTGCCGCAACCGCAAACGCGTTCACTTCACCCAGTACCAGAGCGCCCAGCCAAGCACCCCAGAAATTACCCATTCCGCCTATGACCACGACGATCAACGAGTCGATGATCACCTCGATACCCGTGCCGGGAGAAACGGACCGGAGCGGCGCGGCCAATGCCCCTGCAAACCCGCCCATGGCCGTGGCAATACCGAAGACGACCGTCATGGTGAGCGGCACATTGATTCCCAGGGCACCCAAGGTTTCACGATCCAGGGCCGCGGCCCGGGCGATTCGTCCGGGTCGGGTTTTGGCAAGTATCAGCCAGGCCAAGACCACCACGGCAATTCCGATCCCGATAATGGCAAGGTTGTACGAGGGGAGCGTCACTCCCCAAAGCTCCACCGACCCGGTCAGGCCGGCAGGCCTATGGACCGACTTGTACTCCGTGCCCCATATGATTTTTACCAAGTCGTCGATCACGAGAATGAACGAATAGGTGAGAAGGATCTGGAATCCGCCCTCTTCCGCGCGTCCGTATATGCGCCGCAGGAACAATGCCTCGGCCGCCATGCCCAGAACTCCCGCGCCTAGGGCGGCCGCAGGGACGGCAATCCAAAAATTTGCATGGAACGCGGAAACCGTCTGATAGGCTAGATATGCCCCTATCATGTAGAAGGATCCGTGGGCAAAATTAAACACCTTGCCCACCCCGAAAATCAAAGTCAGGCCGCTTGCCGTCAGGAACAGCAGGGTTGCCATGGTTAGGCCGCTCAGGAACTGAACCGTTATGAACGCAAGGTCCATTTCGAGGCCTCCCGCAGGTGGACTGAGAATCGGATGCACCTGATGCCGCATCCGTGTCCGACAGTTTTTTGGAACAACAGCCGAGCCGGGCTCTTATGCCGGTTGCCGAAAGTAGTGCCGGACACGGCTGTACTGTTTGCTAAAAGTTTTGTCCGAAACAGCCAAATCCCCCCCGCCCCCCTTTACCGGGAGCCCGGTAAGGGGGGGCAAAAAGGCGCCTGCGGGCACCTGGTTACCCCCCTTTTCTAAAGGGGGGCCAGGGGGGATTTCTCTTGAGATCGTGGAAATGGCCGGACGAACAAACGGACATTCATCTCGGCGACCGTCGCATGGGCGCTTCGACCTACCCTCGACTTGGTCGGCTCGTCTTGGTTACTTCTTCTTCACCTTTTCCGCAAAGTCCTTGGGAGGCAGCAGGTCATCACCCTTGTACACTTTCCAGTTGCCCAACATCCTCTTGGCCGGCGGGAACTTGTCATCGGCCACGGTCACTCCGATGGCCTGCACTTGGACGATTTGGTGGGATTGGGGATCGATGAATGAGGTGAAATCGTCCGGGTCCTCGGGCAACTTGATCTTGGGCCCTTCCAGCGCCTTCACCAGCGCCTCCGAATCGTCCGGATTACCGACCTTTTTCACTGCCTCGGCTATGGCGTAGATGCCTGCATAGGCCCCTTCCGCCGCGTAGGTGGGATACCTGCCGGTGCGCTGATGGAATTTCTTCACGTACTCACGGTTCAAGTCGGTATCAGGCCAGTTGTTGTGGTGGCGTGCGCTCAATGCCAGGCCCAGCGGAAGCTCGGCGCCCATGGCGCTCATGAGCTCGTAATTGCCTCCCGCGTCGGGGTGGAAATAGAACATCTTTTCAAATAGTCCGTAAGGTTGGGCTTGCTTTATGAAGGCTACGGTATCGCCGCCCCAGAAGCCGGAAACGAGAATGTCCGGTTTGTCCTTGATGATGGACGTGACAAAGGTGGTGTAGTCCGGAGCGAAGAGTTTGGGCCAATATTCACCCACTGCTTTGTACTTCACGCCGAACCGATCCAGGTTGTACTTCAGCTCATTCCATTGATCGTGGCCGTACGCATAGTCCGGACCAATGTAAGCGATGGTTTGCCAAGGTTTGGTCTGCTGGAGCTCTTTGAGGTACAGCGCTCCCGCAGCCATGGACTGGAACGTACTGTTGGAAACCCGGAAGTAATAGGGTTGCAGCTTGTCCGTGGTAAGCTGGGTTGAGGCATGGTCCGTGCCGATGAAGATCTTCTTGTACTGCTTGGATACCTCGGTTACGGCCAATCCCACGGCCGAGCTGACGACTCCGAACAGGAAATGCACTTTCTCGTCCGTGACGTAGCGCTTGGCTATTCTGACGGCATAGTCGGGCTTGGCTTTGCTGTCGGTATTCATGAGCTCAAGCTTGTAGCCGGCCACACCGCCCTTGGAGTTGATCTCCTCGATCGCCATCTCCGCCGCGTCCACAGAATCCAGACCGTACAGGCCGGGGCGTCCGGTCATGGGGTACATTGCCCCGATCTTGATGACCTTATCCTGCGCGTAGGTTAGGGACGAGAGCACCCCCAGGGCCAAAACGGCCAGAAGTACGGGAATGAACCGTTTGTGCCTATGCATGGACCTTCCTCCTTTGCCGGGAATTGCTGAGATGCTTTAGTCTTAGCAGCAACCGTGCCGGCATTGGGGAGGATTCGCGGGGAGGTGTAATATACCCGTTACCAAAATTGATGTCCGCTTGGGGGCACAGACGTTTCCGGAGCTTCCGGCAAAAATCCCCCGTGCCCCCCTTTAGAACACAGGGGGGGGGAAGTCGTCTCCCCGAGCGGCGTTTTGCCCCCCCTTACCGGGCCGCCGGTAAAGGGGGGTTGGGGGGATTTGTCCGTTTCCGACATCTTCCTTTTTCGGACAAAACTTTTGTCGCTTGCTATAAAGGGGAGAGGGCGACTTAAGTCAGGGGCGAGGCAGGGATTCGGGCATCGCGAAAGTGCAATGCACGGGTGAGCAGAGGGAGGTGATGATTCACCAACGGCGCTTTGGTTCAATGGATCGAGTCAATTTGCATTTCTGTAAGCCTATTGCGGTTTCGCGATCCCGCCGGACAGGCCGTACTTTACCGTCTTGCGCCACAATGTCGCAGGATGGATGCCCAAGGCCCGGGCAGCCTCTTTCAAGCCGGCGTGACCTCGCAGGGCCTCTTCGATTATTTTCCCCTCCACCGCTTGGAGCGCCTCCTTAAGACTCAGTCCTTCCACCACCAGGTCACGGGGAAGCGATGTCCGTTCCTTAAGCTCCATCGGCAAGTCCGCTGCGGAAATGACATTTCCGTCACTCATAATGACCATGCGCTCCAGGATGTTTATCAACTCACGCACGTTTCCCGGATAATCGTATGTGATAAGCCTGTCCATCACGTGAGGATCCAGGCGTTTGTTCGAGCCCATTTTGTGATTCAGCTTTTCTAATACGTTCAGTGCGAGGGCATTGACGTCGTCCCGTCGTTCGCGCAATGGGGGAATGTGGATCGGAATCACGTTCAGTCGATAGAAAAGGTCTTCCCGAAATCGCTCCTTTTTGACGAGCTCCTTCAAGTCCCGGTTCGTGGCCGCTATAATGCGAACGTCCGCGGACACGGGCTGAGTGCTCCCAACCCGCGTGAACGTTTTCTCTTCAATCACTTGGAGCAGTTTTACCTGCATGGCAGGGGTGAGCTCGCCCACTTCATCAAAGAAGACGGTGCCCCTGTGTGCGGCCTCCACCAAACCGGCCTTGCCTTCCCTGGACGCACCGGTGAAAGCCCCTCTCACGTAACCGAAAAGCTCGCTTTCCATGAGGGATTCCGGTATGGTGCCGCAATTAATCCTGATGAAAGGGCATTCCTTCCTTTGACCCACCATATGGATTATGTGGGCCAACATGCTCTTTCCCACTCCCGATTCGCCGGAAAGCAAAACCGATGCATCGGTGCCCGCCACCTTGACGGCCTTGTGGAGCGTTTGCCTCATGGCAAGGCTTTTGACCACCATGTCCTGGATGGCGTGTTGCAGCTTTTCCTGCTCCAACAGCGATTCGTAATAGCGGGATGTAAGCCGGCGGCTTTCTTCCAATTGTCTCTTAAGTTCGTTAAGCGCGGTTATGTCGCGGACATTGGTGACAACCAGGGAGATTTTTCCGTCGTTGTCGAATATGGGACTGCCCGTGACGAGTAGTTGGCTTCCACCCTTGATGTTCTGTACGATCGTGACTTGCGCCCGCTTTTCCAGCACCTCCAAGGTCGCGGAATGATCGAATACCTTGTCGTTGACCAGGTCCCGCATGTTGCGACCGATCAAGTCGTCGCGTTTCAAATTGGTCATACGTTCGTAAGCGCTGTTGATACGAGTGGTATTCGCTTCCCCGTCGGTAACGTAGAGGCCGTCGTAGGAGGACTCGAAAACCGCCTCCAATTCTCGATGGAGTCTCTTGTACCCTTGCAGCTCGGAGATCACGGCCTCGTATTCCGAGATGTCCTGGAATACGCTGATAACTCCCATAACTCGTCCGTTTACCACGATTGGATTGCGGTTGGCCATGAGAGTGGCCTGGGGCAGTACGATCTTCTTTCCTATCTCCGATCGGCCTGTCTGAAGCACATTTCTCAAGTCGGGCCAGGTTTCGGGCATGATTTGGGAAAAAGGGCGACCCACCGGCGACGGGCCCCGATCGCCCAACATTCGCATGGCGGCTTTGTTGTAGGCCAGGATGATACCCTCGCCGTCGATAATGACTACCCCGTTGTGCGTGGAGTCGAGTATCGCGTCCCAGCCGGGCGAGGCATCATCCCCTCTTTGATTGGGTATCATAGGCGTCCCTGCCGGTTTACGGTCGGGAACCGGCGCGGAGGCCGGTCCTACTGAAATGTGTACTGGTTCAGCGTGAATTGGACAAATCCGGTTTCAGTTTAAGCTACTCCCAGCGCCCTGTGGTCCGAGAGACTTGCCATGTGAAGAGATCCTGGGGCTCCGCCCCAGACCCCGGAATTTTCTGAGGCATAGCAGGGCCTATCGTCCGATGGATTGATATGAGGATGGGCGCGGAAATGGCTTTCTAGGCCCGACCCTTCGGCTCGATGAGCCCCGGCAGAGCTATCCCTCGACAGGTTGCCCTCCGGCAGAGCCCGTCTCCGTTTCCATCGGCACAATCATTTCATCACGGGTGGGGCTTTGTTGTCAACTCCTCGTGACTAAGCCGTTTTCTGGCTTCGCGGGCCGCTTCGAGTTTCCGGTCACGAGCCGCAGGGATCTCAGGCGCTCGACCATGGAGCATGTCTTTCGGCGTCACGTAACCTATGGCGCGCTGTGCAGGCGTACCGTGTTGTAATGTTCAACGTAGCCTTCTACCAGTCGCTTGACGTCCTCCAGCGAAAGAGGTTTGCCCGGCCGAATACATTCGCGCTTGAGCGTCCCGTGCCACCGCTCGATCTTGCCTTTGCTCTGCGGATAATACGGGGAGGTCCCGACAGTTCGCATGTTGACCGGAATGAACATGCTTCGTCGTATCCATCGCGGACATGGTGAATCACGTCCCGACAGCCCGTTTCATACCTAATCTTGGTACATAAGTTGTTCGACACAAAGGGAAGGTGTATGTATTATCAAGTCTCGTTTCGACTCGGAACCGATGGGCCGAATTCGTTAACGGACCCAACCGACATCAACCTTAAGCCCAAGGGCACATCTATTGAGAAAGCAAGCTATCCTTTTGGTTACGGTACTCCTTGCCGCCTGTGCGATTACTCCCTCGGCAGGAAAAACCTCTTTCGGTGATGCAACCGACGGCGGTGGAAGGATGATGGAAGCCGCTGTTGAGGGACAATTGGAAAAGATTAGGAGTCTTTTGGATCGGGGGACCGACATCGACGCACGAGACAAAACCGGCCGAACGGGACTGATGTGGGCCGCTTTGATGGGCTGGCCCGAGGCGGCGGAACTCCTCATCGAAAATGGCGCCGATGTTAACGCCAAGGGAGCCGACGGCAATACGGTGCTTATGGACGCCGCCATAGCCTGCCGGCTCGAAATCGTGAAACTACTCATCAACAAAGGAGCCGATATTCATGCCCGGGACCGGCGCGGGGACACATGCCTTAATGTCGCAGCCATGCGGGGCAATGTTGAAGTGGTGAAGCACTTGGTTGAGAAGGGAGCCGACGTCAACGTCAGGTCCCACAATGGTATGACGCCTTTGTCGGATGCTTCTTATATGGGGAATTTGGAGGTGGCAAGATACCTAATCGAGAAAGGGGCGGATGTGGACCTTAAGGACGGCGTTACAGCACTGATGTGGGCTTCGAAGAACGGGAACTTGGAAGTGGTAAGATTTCTTATCGAGAAAGGGGCTGACGTAAATGCCTGTGTGCTATGGGGAGTGACGCCTTTAACGATGGCTTCCGGGAACAGCCGTTCCGATGTCGTGTCTTTGCTGAAAGCCCACGGGGCCGAGAGCAGTCTGCTTGGGCAAGTCATAACGAAGCTCCTACTTGTTCTCATGGAGAGAACAGGTCGCAACCAATAGTGAAGAGTCGGGCATTCGGTTCAAGTGCCATAAGTTTGTCCGTCAGCAGGTTGGCCTAGAACACATTCTTCAGATCAGGCCAAGCCTCCGGCATGATTACCTACGGTTGCTCATCAAGGACCGGCGCGGCGGCCGGTCCCGCCATAACGTCTCCGTGATCAATCGAAAGACGTGAATCGGATTCAGGAAACGAGCCCCCTCACCTCCCGGCAAACCACTGCATGACCAAGTCCTTGGCCTGCATGACCACGAGACCTTTGGAATCGACGGCACGGGCATTCCATGTGATGCTCTTGTCGTCGTGGCTTTTCATACGGGCCTCCAGCACCATGCGTTCTCCGTCAATGCAGTTTCTCAAGAATGTAACCTCCCCAATCTTATATGGGATCATGGAACGGTTCTCGTTCCGGTCCCTCATTATTAGGAAGAAATTGACCACCTGCATTAGGGCTTCCAGGAGATAAGGCGAATATTGATACACCGATTTGCGCGGGGGGGCGAAATCCTCCGTTACCCGGTAAATCATCCTGCCTTTGACGCAGGTCGAGCCGGTTCCTTCCATACGGTCGATCAAACGATACCGATTCTGCAGGTCCGTTCTGTCCTGGTACCATTTCCCGGCTTCCGTACGGTCCATGGGCCTGGTGACGAGTTCCTCGTCAAGCACGGGGAACCCGGTCGGTTCGGGGGCTTGGATCGGTCTTACACCCCTCATTATCACGTCGGCCTTGTAGTTCGGGAACATCTTGCCGCTTCCCGTCCGGGAAGCCGCCGGGTCCGCGGTGGCGAGAGAGAGTTCGCATACCGCACCGTTTATGTCGCGTTCCTTCATGGAACATTTGATCACGGCATGTCGATCCGAATCCGGGGAACACTCTATTATGTCGAGGAATCGCACATTTTGCACACCCGTTACAACCAGATTGGGGGACAGCATTCTTGACGCCTCGGCAAATGTCTCCACGGCCATGATGGCGGAGACCAATGGATGGTCCAGGAACTTGAAAGGCTTATGATCCTCGATCCACAAGTCCTTCTTCCTGGAAAAAGCCCGCGTTGCCTCCAATTCACCGTTTCTCAAGTCGATACGATTTACCGCATCGATCATGGGAAAATCCTCGTTTCTGAACACCACCCCGCCCACTTCCATCTCTCCGGCACCGTAGACCGGTTCGGACGTATCAATACGAACGGAAGGAATATCGGGAAGGGATTTCATGAACAAAACCCAAACATCATCCGCAGGCGCAAGGGCCAACTCGCGGGCGAAAAGGAGCTTCAACTCATCGACGTGAACGTATGAAGCGTTCATGCGCTTCATTAGGGCCTTGACCTCGTCATTTTCGGCCATACCTGCGCCTTCTATGGGCGGAAGCATCATGGCTTTGAACACGATATCGGGGTGTTCCATCGAAAGATGAACCATCAGCCCGGACATCATCCTGTTTCCTGCCGAGTAATTGCATTGCCCGGGGTTACCCTGTAGGGCCGCAGCGGACGACAGCGAAACAAAGAACTTCAAACCATGCCCGCGTGCCCCTTGGAACAGGTTCCACGCTCCGCTAAACTTCGTTGCGGTTACGACCTCGAAATCCCCCGGCGACATCTGTTTGGCAAAGGAGTCCCGAAGTATCCCCGCGCCGTGGACTATCCCGTCAATTCGACCGTATCGGGACACTACTCCGGCCAAGGCTTCGCGGGCGGCATCAGGGTCCGTTACGTCGCACGCAACGTACTCCGCCCCAACACGCATCTTCCGAAGCTCCTCAAGATTGCGTACTATTTCAATTGCCTTGAGATTACCGTCCGTGGCATCTCGCGGCTGATCCCCTTTCGGGTTCGGCCCATCATCGAGCATTCGCCGAAGCTCGTCTTCATTCTCAACGACCGTTCTGCCCATATAGACTATGTTGCACCCGTAAACGGCGATCTCCTTTGCCAATCGATGGGTTATCCCATAGCCGCCACCGGACAAAACCACCACGTCCCCTCGGCCCAGCTCTATGCCCCCCGCATCGTTGAATCCGACCGGCACCACGATCCCTTCAACGGTGAAAGCTTCTCCTTCGTGGTACACCTGTTCCGCGACCTTTCGGCTGCGGTCCATGGCCCCTCTGACGGCGGAACCGAGGTCCGAGGCTTGGTCGATCCGGATGAAACGAAACAGCACTGACGAAAACTCGTGCGACAAGCTCAGCATCATTCCGTGCAGCCCTTCCGCGAGGACGCGCGATGGGCCGTATTCCTTGGATGACCGGTGAATGAGCAACACGAATTTGCGCGACGGCGAATCGAGTACGGCTCGAATCAGCTCGAAGAAGGCATTGAGAATGCCGTTCATCTCGTCCATCGACGACACTCTCTTATCAAACACGTCGTCCAGGACGAAAACCATTCCCGCAAGGCGCTCCAATTCCGAGACACATGACACGGCTTCGGCTACTTGATCTGGTGACCTGAGATCAAAGCCCAATTCATCGCGGGACTCGGCGGGTCCCATGAACGCCATGAGTTGAGGGTTCACCCCGTAATCCCGGCGGAACACCCCTGCCGCGGCCCTGCGTACCCCTTCTCCCCCACCGGCGGAAAGGATGACCACCGATTCCATCGTGTCCAGCTCGAGCGGTTGGGTGTCTCCGTCTTCGAGCGGGGTCTCACGAAAGATCAACCGTTTTGTCTCCAACGTGGTTCCGTCCGACTCCATGGGCTGTTCGCACACAAGTCCGATCGGCGAAGGCTCGGGGGCCGCGTGAACCGACCCTTTCCTTCGGTCCAAAAGATCCCCGATCCTGCCCGCGATGTCCTGGATGGTGCGGACATCCATGAAGTCTTCCACTTCGATCTTGATCCGGAAGTGGTTTTCGACCGCGTCCATTATCACCGGCAGACGGCTCGACCGTATGGCCAGGTCCTCACGAAGGTCCATTTCCGGGGATATCTCATCCCTTTCATAGCCGGTGGCATCCATGATTATTC
>JAZDOF010000232.1:0-4004 GCA_043799015.1 Pseudomonadota bacterium
GCCAGTCGGTTTCATTCCATTTGGGCCGGGAAGGAGACGTTTTAACAAGTATCGTGTCCGCATTTGTGCCGTCGGAAATTACAAAGCTCAGTTGCCTCATTACCCGGCCTGTCGTGGTATCCCCGGCAATAAGCCCGTTGGAATTGACCTTGACCCCGGCAAAAGAAGGAGAATCAGTAGTGGCAACGCCCTGGTTCATCGCCGCCAAGTATCCCCACTCGGTTGCTGAAATCGCTTCCGCACCGATATTCTCAAGTTGCTGGACCTCGGCATCAGTTAGATTCTGGACCCTCAAAGACATGGCTGCAAGGTTCGCCCACTCAGTAGCAGAAATGTCAGAAGTTCCTATGTCCTCAAGCTGTTCAACTTCGGCATCAGTAAGATTCTGCAACCGAGTTGATAAAGCAGCCATGTTTGCCCAGGCCGCTGCTGAAATTATCGTGGCCCCAATAGCCTGAATCTGTTGTAGCTCGGCATTGGTGACACCGCTTATTTCGGAAGGCAGGTCGGAAATATCGGTAACTACCAATGTGCCCGTATCCCGTAGGGCCTGGTCTGCGATTCTCTTGGTTCGGGTGTCTCTCATACGAATAACCCGTCATGGACATTGTACTGAATCGTTGACGTTCTCATTTCAAACGACTGGCTTGCCGTGTTGTGCCGAATCTTCAAAGAGAACGTTGGCCCGCTGCCATAGCACATGGTAGAAATCTTCTTTGCCGAAACCGTGCCGATGGTTTTCCATGTAGCCCCGGTCAGGTCTTGGGCTGAAAGCGAAGTGAAGTTCCCGGATGTTCGCACGTCCTCCCACCTTTGAAGTCCGTAGGCGTATCCCGGCGTAACCGTGCAAGCGACTCCACGCTCAAAGGCCAGATTGACGTGCTGGACCTGGACCCTTCTTCCGGCCTCCGCGATTGTCCAAACGGCGTGGGCGTCTATGGCCGTGCTGGTATCATTTGTCCCGGTATCCAGTTGCCGGACAAATCCGTCCTCACAGCCCGCATAGATGTCCAAACGGCTCCCATTCTCCACGCCGTCGAAGCTGATAATCGTCAGCCCGGTCATCGGATAGATGCTGTAAATCGGAAGCCCGGCGTTCTCCCGGATGCTCCGATTCGAGTAGTCGAGGACAAACCAAAACCGGGTACTCGCGCCCGTAGGAATGGAACACCAGATTTGTTCCTTATATTTATAATGGAAGAACTGAGCATTTTGGAGATATGAGGTCGAAAGAGCGGCCCCGGAAGCGTCACGGAAAAAGTCCTTGATGTTGCCGATGATAGACGCGGACTCCACGTCCCCGTATTGGCTGATGCCGGAAAGCCTCTTGATGTCGAATCCGTCCAGGAAAAGCAAGTCGTTTCCAACCTGGACAATGGCGTTCTTGGACGTAAACCCCACGCTGTCCTTGTCTTTGGTCTGCAAGGGCGTCAGCCTGAACGTGGAGGACGCGGTTTCCGGCGTGCCTGACAGATTGTAAAGCTGGTTTTGCTTGCCGATTATGAGAACATCAAAGAACGGGAATAGGCCGGTTATCGCCTTGTCCGTGCTTCCCACGGTCCCGGAGAAAAACCCGATGTCGGTTGTGGTCAATGAAAAATTCGTGGCGGACCTGAGCGCGGACCCGTAGAGAGTGGCCCCTATCGCCGTCCAGACTCTTTCACCCCATATGGCTAAGCAGGATGCGGCAGGAAGGCCCGAAATATCCGTGGTAAGGTCTGACCCCGTGGTCCCGTCCGTTTTCTGCGCCTTGTTCACGCCGTTGACGTAAATGGCATATCCGGCGTAATCTACCCATTGCCCGTAAAGGCCGGTGGTAAGGCCGGTGATGTGGTTTTGGAAATCCGTGCCGTCGAACTTCCCGATTACGGTCCCCTGGGCCGCAAACTTGTAGGACGTGCCCGCCTTCACAAGTTCGTGGAAGCTGGTGATGAGGGTTCCGTAGGCCGCCGCATTCAACTTGGAGGACCCGCCCCGCTTCGTGGCAAACCCACTCAGAGTCGGAACAATGTTCTGCGCGTCCGACAGGTATCCCGGCCCGGCCTCGCCCGGAGGGACCGCGTAGTTGACGCCACCAAGAACATTTCCAAACCCGATTTCAGGCATTACATCTCGCTCTTTTTGAGGACCGTCCGAATCTGTGACGGCCTCGGTTTCTGAATCGCAAGAAGCTGTTTCAGGTTTTGCGTCGCGTTCAGAGCCTCCTTTTCAAGCTCACTTCGCCATTGGGCATATTCGTTGGACTTCCAAAACTCCAATGACCCGAAATAGGTAGCCCAATCCTCGACCGTGAACCTCAACCGTTCCCAAATGATTCCCTGCCCGCCCGCTGCGAGGTCTGGATGAAAACACCGCATGGTGGCGTAGAGGGTGTAGGCAGCCGCCGGGATCGCGGCCAGCCGGATAATGTTGGTTCCCGGCGTTGTGGAGCGGTCAAATTCCAGGGTGTACTCGTAAGGCAATCCTTCATCTTCCGTCGAGGGGTCCGGGTGGTTCCGGTCGAATTGTTCCCGTGGAATCATGTCAAGATTCGTGGCGTTGGTATCGTCTCTCAAGGAAAGCAATTCCAGGAAGTCGGAAGGCAGGACGTAGGTAGCCTGGCCGTCAACCGTGGCGATGCTCATTTCCGACTTCTGCAAGAACTCGGCTTCCGGGAGATACCCCTGAATCCTGTCCATCGCCTTGTTCAGCCAATCCAAGGCACGGGCAAGAAGGGTGGCGTCGGCATAGTCCATTTGGAGCCGTTTCAAGGCGTTGGCCTGCAAGGTGGCCGTAGAGGTTGCCATTATCCCCTCCTGCGAAGCCGCGAGAGGTCCCCGGCGTTTGGATTATGAGGGTCAAGCCTCTGGAGAAGATGCCGATAAACCTGAATCCTTTGCTGGACTTCCGGCCTTGCCAGGAAAAGCGAATGTTTCACGGCCTTCTGAAAATCCGGGTGAGTCGCCATCATGTCATCTTCTCTTACGGTAGGGCCGTTCTCCTTGTACCATGATTCAAAACTTTTCGCCCATGCCAGGGCTTTATTGGCTTCCTGGCCGGACGCAAAAGGCTTCGGAGTAAACCTATCCTTTTTTATTTTCCTCTTGGCAAGCTCCTTGCGGAGTTCATTCTTGTCCTGAATCTTGCTCGCGGCATGGGACATAAAGCCCACGTCCACGCTGTCATCGGGAGGTTTCAACTGACGCTCTATCTCGTCAATCTCCTCCTCGATTCGTTTCACATCGGCAGGGGTGTAAAGATTCGGAAAACTCTTTTCGATTTCCTTGCCGTTCATAAAGGCCCTTTCTGGTTTGGGAGGGGGCCGAAGCCCCCATCCCTGGAAAAGGTTAGCCAACGGTCATGATACCGCCTGCCGCGTTTGCCGCCGGCATGTTGGTGTAGGCCGTGGCCGTGCCCGCCTCAAGCGCCGTGTAGCCAAGAGACGCGCACTTGTCGAGGACGATTTTGCCATTGTTCGGAGCGGTCCCACCGACAAGGTTGGACTGTGCCGACAACGCGCCCTCGTTGTAGTTGTGGAAGTTGCAGGTGATGAAGTAGTTGTTCCGGCTGATGCCGTCGCCCGCTCCGCCGATGTAGATGGCGAAGTGCCCGGTCTGACCGGAAGTCGTCTGCGAGAGCGTCATGCAGTTTCGGAACACGTTCCTGGAGGCATTGGTCGTGAACTCGATGTCGTAGGTGGTTAAGGTTCCGACCCGGTTGATGGTATCGGTTCCAAACACGCACCCCTCAAAGGTGTTCTCGTCGCCGCCCTCGATTTCCAGGTTCACGGCCTCCGCCGCCGCCGCAGGTTTAGCATGGCCCGCTCCGACAGCATGGACGTTCTGGAAGTAGTTCCGGTCCCCGGAAACCTTCAAGCATCCGAGAGCCGTCGCATCGCTTCCGCCGTTGAACATGGAAAGGTTGATGAAGCTGTTGTTGCTCCCGCTGACCGTGATGAGATTCACTAGGGTCAGCACGGTCGTGGTGTTGGCGATTCTGGCCCTCTGAGCGAACATCGTGGGAGC
>JAZDOF010000241.1:0-2089 GCA_043799015.1 Pseudomonadota bacterium
TGAAGGCCCCCGGTCTGCGCCCCTGTGTAGACGGCCCTACGAAGTACGAAGTAGTGAAGAAGCAGGTGGTGAAGTAAGCCGTTCGCTCGGGCCCAAAGCCATACAGTTGCATGACGAAAGGTCGGGGTTTTTGGAACCCCGGCCTTTTTTTGTCCCGACTGCACTCCCGCCGTTTCCTGCTCTACCGCCGTGCTTCGGCCTGCGCGGTGAACCCTGCCGATGCCCGCGTCGACGAATTCGACTACGAAGGTTCGGTGTCACCATTCGCCGTGTCCGGCGCGCAACATCTAAGACACATGTCAAACCGTTTGATCCAGGAGTTCAAGGATGAGCACCGAGGACTACGTTCTCATACTCGATTTCGGGTCCCAATACACCCAGCTCATTGCCCGTCGCATCAGGGAAGAGCATGTCTATTGCGAAATTCATCCCTATGACAAAGGAATGGCCGTTGCCGGATCCAGGGTCCCTCGAGGCGTTATACTATCGGGCGGGCCGGCAAGCGTGTATGACGAGGGGGCGCCTCAATTGGATCCGGGCATACTGCGCCTGGGCGTTCCCGTGCTCGGTATTTGCTATGGCCTCCAAGCCATGGCCCAGGCCCTGGGCGGGCGCGTGGAGCCTGCCGCAGGAAGGGAATACGGCCCTGCCACCCTGAACCTCGTGGACGATCGCTCCCTGCTTCTTGCCGGTATCGGGCCGGGGGCGCTCGTTTGGATGAGTCACGGGGACAAGGTAACGGAATTGCCGGCCGGACTGTGGATTTCGTCGCGCACCACCGAAGCCGCCGTGACCTCGTTCGAGAGTGACGATCACCGAATGACGGGGGTCCAGTTTCATCCCGAGGTGGTCCACACCCCCCAAGGAAAAGAGATAATACGCAACTTCATCTTCAAGATTGCAGGACTCCGGCCCACCTGGACCATGACCTCCTTCATCGAGGCGACGGTATCCAGGATCAGGGAACAAGCGGGTCCGTTCAGGGTGGTATCCGGTCTGAGCGGCGGCGTGGATTCCTCCGTCATGGTGGCCTTACTGAACAGGGCGATAGGAAATCGTCAGCATCCGATTTTCGTCGATAACGGACTGCTCAGGAAGGACGAGGCCCGTGAGGTCGTGGACACCTTCGAGAAACGACTCGGAATTCCCCTCTGCCATGTGGATGCTTCCGGTAGGTTCCTTGGAAGGCTGCGGGGCGTGACCGACCCCGAGTTGAAGCGAAAGATCATAGGGGAGGAGTTTATCAGGGTATTTGAGGAAGAAGCGGATAAGGTTCCGAACGTACGGTTCCTTGCCCAAGGAACCTTGTACCCCGACGTTATCGAAAGCGTGTCGGTAAGAGGCGGACCCTCGGCCACCATCAAAAGCCACCACAACGTCGGCGGACTTCCCGAGATGATGAAGCTGGAGCTTATAGAGCCGCTACGGGAGTTGTTTAAGGATGAAGTGCGTGCCCTGGGCGCGGAGCTTGGGCTCCCGGAAGAGATCATATGGCGCCATCCCTTCCCCGGCCCGGGGCTGGCGGTACGCATACCGGGAGAAATCACCGAGGCAAGGGTCAAGATACTCCAGGAAGCGGATGCCGTAGCGATCGAGGAAATTAAGAAGGCGGGCCTGTATCGGAGTATATGGCAAGCGTTCGTGGTTCTGCTTCCGGTTCGGTCGGTCGGCGTAATGGGAGATGAACGCACGTACGAGCATGTTGCGGCGCTAAGGGCGGTGGATGCCGTTGACGGCATGACTGCCGACTGGTCGCGCATACCCCCGGACGTCCTGGCAAGGATTTCCAATAGAATCATCAACGAAATCCGAGGAATTAATCGGGTGGTTTACGACATCTCCAGCAAGCCTCCCAGTACCATTGAATGGGAGTGACGCTGTGTTCCGTTATAGTGTCACGTGTTGAGAATTGCGGGAATCCTGAACGGTTGAGTGAATCGAAACAAACATCTGTAGGGGCGGGGTTTATCCCCGCCCCTACGTTACGTTGGTGCCGCCGGGCCGGCTTTGCCGCAACAATCAAGGAGCGCTACTCTTACGTCGCTTTAATAGAAATCACATAACCTTAGTTGGCTAACTTTATTCTTTG
>JAZDOF010000268.1:0-3283 GCA_043799015.1 Pseudomonadota bacterium
GCCAGACTCGGCGATTTCCTCTACTGCGCTGCAAGTATTCTGGCGTGTGCGTCTCGCAATTCCTCCATTGCCCTTTTTATTTTCGGATCTTTTGCTTTTTCGGGATCCGGTATGACCTCCATGTGCAGCATGTACGTGTGGTCCGTGATAATTTTTCCGTTCTCATCGAATGTGAGGAAAGCGGCAAACCAACCCTCTCTCATTCTTCCCTTGAGATTCGTCTCCGTTACGGCGACCTCTACTGCAACCGTGTCCCCCTTGGCCACAATCGCATGAAATTGCATCTTCCGCGCCAGATACAAGCCCTGATTTGCCACTTCCAACGCTTTCCAATTCGATTTGCTCTCCCCTCTCTTTAAGAAGTATATGTTTTGCATGGGTCCAAAAACTTCTGATGAATCCGCATAGATTTCATCTACCATCCTTCCCGCATCTTTTTCCCAAGCTCTTGCCCACTCCATCACAATATCGACATTGCGTTTTTCCCTATCCGTTAATTCCACGTCTAACATGGCGTCCTCCTTTTCTGATGCTTTTTCTCAGCCCTGGCGTGCATGTTGGGGTTTTGAATTAGACTTCCACATTATTCTTTCATTACTATTTCTCCCTCAGAGAACATCGAATGAATGCTGCCTAATGTTCGACGCTTCGGCGACAGCGCGGCGCTGTCCGTATATCAGCACTGGTTAGGAGCTTAGCTTCGATTAACCATTGTAGCCGGGCTCGTGGGACAGCGAGAGCTTCTGCAGCCACATGTCCTCAAGCACCCGAAGGTCTTCCGAGGGGTCGTAGTCCGGTTTGTCAGGCGACTCCAGTGTATCCAAGGTCTCGAACTCGAAGACCTCCGGGCCGAACTCATTCCAGTCTTCCTGTAGCCTGCGATTGGGGTGGGAACCCAGTTCGAGCTGAAACCGCTGCCTGTTGAGTATCGCAGGCAAGTCGACACTCGAACCGATTAAGAACTTCCCGTTCGCCGTGTTCCGCACGCGGTACACGCCCATCGGTCGCGGGGTCTCTTTGTACTGGCGGATTCGTGCTTTCCGGTCCATCGGACTCTCTCCACTCCTCAGGGCACAAGCCACGAGCGGTTATGGCAGCTACCGAATGAAAAGTCTTGCGGCGCGGTGCCGATGCAAAGAAGCATCATCATCCCGACCATTCGAAACAGAAAACCCCGCTCTCTTTGAAGAAACGTGGTCCGGATAGTCAGTCCATAACACCCTCACGCCGGGTTAAAGGGTTTGGAAATTTTATGATGAAGATTCCGTAGGTTAAAGTGAGTTAAAGTCTGGTTAAAGGATTTCTATGACAGAATATCTAATTTTACGAAATAAATTGTACTGTCGTGTGAAGGAAAGTTATGGCTTTTAATAAGCGGCTCTAAACGCCTTGTCAATCAAATTATTCATGATGCTTGAGGTCTGGGGTGACAACTTCCTATGACTCCAAGCTTACATGGGGGGGGCAAACCGTGAAGGTCAGTGATTACGTAGAAATGGTGCATAATGCACCTAACCTCCTCAATATTATAGATCTATAATTATGTCAAGAATGACGAAAACCGGATATTTTCCACCAATCGTTTTACCCACATGCCACACCTCCCTTCACCTCACAGGATAACGAACCATCCTCAAAAATCCTGAGCTCGTATCCTAGACGCATTGTGACCACGCGAACACAAAGGCAAAAAGGTCAACCGACGTAAGGGATATCCCTTTTCGACTCACAGGAGTGATGGCACCGATACTGCGCGCCGCACTATCGGCAGCCGCTTCCACGCGGCCTCTCCGGTCTTGCCCGCATCCCTTATTGCCTGCTTCCCGTCAGGGGATTGCGAATGAACAGGAGGGAGGCATCTTTGCCGTGGATCTTTTCCGTCTCGGCAATGGCCGCTTCCACCGATTCTTTCGGGATAAACCCGAGATGCTCCGGCAGAGCGGGGTCCTCGGCCCCGGCCACGAAGACCCGCGCCGCGTGCCGGAGGCGTTTCAGCGGGTAGGTGGCCATGATCCCGTGAATGGGATGGAAACCGTACCCGAACCGATACTTATAAAGGTACTCGGGCCGATGGGCGAAGTCCTCTTCGAAAAGATCCCTGATCGCGTACGGGTCCCGCGTATGGCTTAAGACCCGGTTCCAAACCTCCCGGTAGGATGGATGGTGGAGATCGTCCCACTGATCGGGACAAGGAGTGGCCAAGATCACCGAGCAGCCGGGTTTGCCCAAGGCCTCGATCATGCCGCCCAAGTATCCCAGGCCCGAGGAAACGAGGGTCAGCAGGGGGTTCATGAAGGAAAACGAGGCATACGGGCTCCATTCGGGAATTCCGTAGATGATTACGTCGGCTTTTTCGGCTAGTTCCCGCCGGGGAGGGTATTGTTCTTTCAGCAGCTCGAGGGCGGCCCGCCTCGTTTCACCCACGCTGCCCGTCCATACCCGGGCGACCTGAAAGGGATTGGCGAGGACTGTTTCCATCTTGAAGATGCGCTCCCGGCCGATTTTCTCCTCGATGAGCTCCCCCATTTCATCCAGAATGGCATGCATCTGGTTGTTCTCGATGGACATGGACATGCCATCGGGAGAGTGGTGCCAGCGGATCGACCGGTACGTCGAGAGGCCCACACAGATCGATTTCCATCCGCCGTTGAATCCGCGCCAGACCACCGTGTTGAGATACACCGTGAGGTCGGAATCTACGATGCGGCGATTGATTTCAACATCGTAGCCGTTGCGGGTAGTGCCTATGTATGCCAAGTTCTCGTGATCCTCTGCGTCATGGCAGAGCAGGCGGTAGCCGAACTCCTGCACGAGCTCGTTGCCGATCACCTTCGCCAACTCCCCACGGGTGAATTTCCGGTGCAGGGCGTTGGCACACAGGAGGGTAATATCCTTGTGCTTCACCCCGGCATGTGCAAGCTCCTCCAAAGTCGTGCGGATTGCCGATTCCCACACGGGTCCGTAACAGGGGGCCGTGGGATCGTCGAAGGCCACCGTAACCTTCCATCCTGGCTTGGCCGTATCGCGCAGGGGGGAACGGTCCAGGGGTTTGCGGAAAGCCTCCTTCAGCGTCGCCTCCAAGTCGTCCACGGGGGGAAGGGATGTGGAAAGGCCTTGGGGTATGAAGCGGGTCCGGTCGGGAAGTTTGACAGGGATCATCCTGCTGCCGAATACGATCTGTTCGTCCATAATTCCCTCCAAATGTGGGGTCAGGGGGTTATGTCTTGATTGAGCATTTTTCGTCCGCCGCGATAAAAGGGCTCGCCAACTATACACAATCCGC